>NZ_JBTYMC010000103.1:0-20668 GCF_054880855.1 Streptomyces sp. S6
CGGTCGCAGCGCCGGGGGCGGGCAAGGGGCCGACCGCGGTGGAGCGGCAGCCGGCCGCCGACGCGCTGGAGGGGCTCGCCTCGATGGAGCGTCAGGTGGCGGCGCTGGTCATGGAGGGCGCCACCAACCGGGAGATCGCCGCCCGGCTGTTCATCAGCGTCAAGACCGTGGAGGCGACGTTGACGCGCGTCTACCGCAAGCTGGGGATCCGCTCTCGGGTGGACATCGTGCGGCTCGCGGCGGGGCGCCGGGCGACCTGACGGGGCGGCGGGTTTACTGCGGGTTCCTGTCCGCGTTGCCGTCAGGGATGCGCCGTAGGTGAGGGACACGCCGTCCGGGATTCGCCCTCGGGACACCGAGGGTTTTCCCTGTCCGGGTCCCCTAGGGGGTTCCCTCATTGGGGTGAGGGTGTGACGGGCCGTAGGTTTTGGGACGTGCCGCTCGCCCGGGCACACGGGGGTCGGTCCCGCGGCCCCCGTGCACAACTCCACACGACTCCCCCACACCACTCCCACCAGCACAGGCGCGACACCTGAGGGCCCCCTCCCCCACGAGGAGACACTTTGTCCGCGCCCCACCGTGCGAGAAAGGCAGCCGCCGCCCTGGCGGCGACCGCCGTAGCGGCAGCCCTGCCGCTCGGCACCCCGCCGGCCTCGGCAGCACCCCAGCCGATCGTCGGCGGTACGACGACCACCACCTCGTCGTATCCGTTCATGATGCAGATCACCGACGCCTCGCAGAACCAGTTCTGCGGCGGCACCCTCGTCTCCCCGACGAAGGTCGTGACCGCCGCGCACTGCATGGCCACAGAGACCACGAGCAGCGTGCGGGTGGTCGGCGGCCGGACCTACCTGAACGGCACCAACGGCACTGTGAGCCGGGTCACGGACATCTGGGTCCACCCCGACTTCACGAGTGCCACGGACGGCGACGACGTGGCCGTCCTGACCCTGGAGACCTCGATGCCGTACGCCCCGGCACCGTACGTCTCCGCCAGCCAGACGGACCTGTACGCGGCCGGCACCACCGCGCGCATCCTCGGCTGGGGCACCACCTCCGAGAACGGCGGCTCCTCGAACCAGCTGCGGACCGCGACCGTCCCGGTCGTGTCCGACTCCGGCTGCCGGACCGCCTACGGTTCGGACTTCGTCCGGTCCGACATGGTTTGCGCCGGATACCTCTCCGGCGGCACAGACACCTGCCAGGGCGACAGCGGCGGTCCCCTGATCATCGGGGGCGTCCTGGCAGGGATCACTTCCTGGGGCGAGGGATGTGCGGAAGCCGGTTACCCGGGTGTCTACACCCGGTTGACCGCCTTCTCCTCCCTCGTGACCTCCGAGGTCGACTCGTAGAGGTCCCCCGGGAGCACGGTCAGAGGGCGTTGCGGGCCTCCACGAGCGGCCCGCAACGCCCTCTATCCATGTGCCCGGTGCGTCTGCCAGGGTGAGCCCGTGATGATGCTGTCCGGAGAGCGGTTGCTCGCCTTTGCCGCCGTGTCCGCGCTGGTGATCGTGGTACCCGGGCCGAGTGTGCTGTTCGTGATCGGGCGGGCGCTGGCGCACGGCCGCCGGGTGGCGGTGGCGAGCGCGGTGGGGAACGTGATCGGGTCCTATCTGCTGGTCGCCGTGGTGGCGTTCGGGCTGGGGTCGGTCGTGGCGGAGTCGGCGGCGGTGTATCTCGCGGTGAAGTGGGCCGGGGCCGCCTATCTCGTCTTCCTCGGGGTGCAAGGGGTGCGGCACCGGCGGGAGTTGAAGGTCGCCGAGGTGCGGGGCGGCGGGCCCGCGGGCCGGCGCGGGGATCTGCGGACCGTGCTCGACGGGGCGCTCGTCGGGATCACCAACCCGAAGGGGCTCGTCTTCTTCGCCGCCGCGCTGCCGCAGTTCGTCGACCACTCCGCCGGGCACGTCGTCGCACAGATGCTGGTGCTCGGGCTCGTCCCCATCGGCATCGGGCTCGTCACGGACACCCTCTGGGGCCTCACCGCCTCCGCCGCCCGCACCTGGTTCGCCCGCTCCGAGCGGCGGCTGTCGCTCATCGGGGGCGCGGGCGGGTGCGCGATGATCGGGCTCGGGGTGACGGTGGCGGTGACGGGGCGGGCGGACTAGGGCCTGTCGTCACATTCCCGTCGTCCGCCCGGAGGGCGGGCCGGGAGGGGCCTGGTGCGTGCAGCTGCAAGGCGGAGGAGGGCGTCGACGCGGCGCGTCGGCAACCGACGACAACGCCGCAGATGCGCGTGCCAGGCCCCTCCCGGCAGGCGGGAATGTGGCGACAGGCCCTAGGGGCCTGTTCAGGGCATCACCGTCCCGAAGCGGACCGCGTACGACGCCCCCGGGTGCAGCACGCCCGTCATACGGACGGCCTCCTCCTCGACCGCCGCCCGCTCCCCCTTCGTCAGCTTCCCGAACGGCTGGACGGTGAGAACGCTTTCCGTCGCTTTCCACACGCCCGCGAGGAACCCGTCGACGAGGAAGGTCGGGAAGGCGATGTTCCCGGCCCACGTCCGCCCCCGGTACTCCGCCGGGATCACCCGGGTGCGGTCGGCGTGGGAGAGGAGCAGGTTGTCGAACTCGGGGAGGAGACGGGGCGGCGCGGGGGTCTCGGGGTCGGGGCGGGGGGCGTCGGGAAGGTCGTACAGCTCGGTGCCGTGCTCGTCCTGGAAGGTCAGCAGCCTCGGGCGGAGCCGTTCGAACGCCGGGCGCAGGCGGGTCAGGCCGGACCAGGTCTGCATGTCCTTGACGGAGGCGGGGCCGAAGGCGGCGAGGTAGCGCAGGACGACGGCGTCGACGTCGTACGCGTCTCCCGCGTCCCGCCCCAGCCAGTGACCGGCCGTAGTAAGCGCCACCTGCCCGCTCTCTCCCCACACCCCCCGGGGCGTCACCTGCACCAGCGGCAGCAGACAGCGGGCCGCGATGCCGAGGGCCTGCGGGTCGGCGTCCGGCCAGTGGACGACGAGGGCCTCGCGGAGTTCCTTCAGCGTGCGGGGCGTCTCCTCGACGAGGTCGCGGGCGAGCGCGGCGAGCCGGTCGAGGTCCACACCGGCGAGCCCCGCGCGGAACGTCCTCAGCTCCCGCTCCCGCGCCGGCTGGACGAGCCCCCGCAGCCCGAGGCAGTCCTCGGCGGTGTGGGTGTGGATCGTGGAGCGCAGGGTGACGATGCGGACGACGTCCCGGTCGGTCATGAGCCGGGAGAGGTCCCCCGGCGTGAAGCCGTCGAGGCGGGCGGCGAGGGCGTGGTACGGCGGCCTGACGTTCTGCGCCTGGAGGCCGACGAGGTGTTCGACGGCGGCCCGCGCGCCGAGGGGGGAGCGGCGCAGCAGGAGCTGGCGGTCGAGGGTGGCGCGGTTGAGGGCGCGCGGGCCGAGGACGGTCGTCGTCATGCTGTGCACGGTAGCGGCGATCGAGGACAGATGCTGTCCTCGATGCGCAGGTTTCTCCACAGGCCCGCACCCTCTGCGCCCCGTATCCTGCCCGTGATCGTCAGGAACCGGACAGACCCGACACCACCGGAAGGCAGCCGCGATGGCCGAGCGACGCCGTGACGGACGATTCCCCCGCAGGCCGGTCTGGCGCCGCACCCCTCCCCCGGCCGACGCGCGGCCGCCGGCGCCCCACCACCCTCACCCCACCGAGCCCTCGTCCCCTCCCCCGGCGCAGCCCGCCGCCGTCGTCAAGGCGGCCCTCTACCAGGACGGCGTCCGCATCTCCACGCCCGCCACGCTCGCCGACACCTACCGTGAACTCCGCGAGCAGCCGCGCAGCATGGCGTGGATCGGCCTCGCCCGCCCCACCGAGGCCGAACTCCACTCCCTGGCCACCGAGTTCGGCCTGCACCCGCTCGCCGTGGAGGACGCGAAGGAGGCCCACCAGCGTCCCAAGCTGGAGCGCTACGGCGACACCCTCTTCGTGGTCCTGCGCGCGGCACGCTACTTGGACGCCCCCGAGGAGATCGACTTCGGCGAACTCCACGTCTTCGTCGGCCCCGACTTCGTCCTGACGGTCCGTCACGCCGACGCCCCCGACCTCTCCGCCGTCCGCCGACGCATGGAGGAGACACCGGAGTTGCTGCGCCTCGGCACCGAGGCGGTCCTGTACGCGATCCTCGACGCCGTGGTGGACGGCTACGTCCCCGTCGTCGCCGGCGTCCAGAACGACATCGACGAAATCGAGACCGAGGTCTTCCGCGGCGACCCCGAGGTCTCCCGCCGCATCTACGAACTCTCCCGTGAAATGGTCGAGTTCCAGCGCGCCACCCGCCCCCTCGTCGGCATGCTCCACGGCCTCATGGCCGGCTTCTCCAAATACGGCACCGACGACGAACTCCAGCGTTACCTCCGCGACGTCGCCGACCACGTCACCCACACCAGCGAACGCGTGGACGGCTTCCGCCAGGCCCTGACGGAGATCCTCACCGTCAACGCGACCCTGGTGACGCAGCAACAGAACGCGGAGATGCGGGCGTTGGCGGAGGCGGGGTTCGAGCAGAACGAGGAGATCAAGAAGATCTCCTCGTGGGCGGCCATCCTCTTCGCCCCCACGTTGGTGGGGACGATCTACGGCATGAACTTCACCCACATGCCCGAACTCCGCTGGCCCCTCGGCTACCCCTTCGCCGTCGCCCTCATGGCCGTCGTCTGCGTCAGCCTGTATCTGATCTTCAAGCGCCGTGACTGGCTGTGAAGTTCGGGGGCTCACCCGTCTCAGCCGTTTCAGTCGTTGAGAAACCGCTCTCCGAGATGTTCACCCGGGCCGGGGGCCGGAGGGATGTAGGCGACGGCTGAGGCTCGGTGTTCTGTGTAGGGGTGGAGGTCGTCGTGGGTGGTGAGGCGTTCCTGGACTCGGGTGAAGAGGGTGGGGTCGCGCATGTAGGCGAGGAAGAGGAGGCCCTGGTCGGCGGGGCCGTTGTCGTAGGTGTAGCCGCGGCGGAGCATGCGGGCGCCGGCGTCGTAGCGGGGGCTGGCGGCGCGGACGTGGGAGTGGAGGGGGGTGGTGTAGCGGCCTTCGGGGGTTTTGGAGAAGACGTCGACGTCGTCGTGTTCGTGGCGGCGGCCCAGAGGGGCGCCGGAGTCTCGGTGGCGGCCGATGGTCTGTTCCTGGGTGGCGAGGGGGAGGCTGGTGAACTCCTTCACCTTCAGGTGGATGCGGCGGACCACCAGGTAGGTGGCGTTGTCCGTCCAGATCCAGCGTTCGCATTCCTCGGGGGTCGGGTTTTCGGTGCCGTCCTTGAAGCCGAGGAGGTTGCGGGGGGTCTGGCCGGGTGCGGTCGGGGGGAGGTGGCCGGGCTGGCGCCAGCGGGGGCGGAGGGTGTCCCCCGCCTCGGCGAGGAGGGTGGTGGCGTGGGCGGTGAGGGCGGCGGGGGTGGGGGCGCTGAGGTGGAGGACGAGGTCCGCGCCCCGGTGGGTGAGGTTGTCGCCGGGGAACGGGGGGAGGTCGCGCAGGAGGGCGGGGGGTGTGCGGGACAGGCGTGGGGGGAGGGTGGGGCCGAAGCCCAGGACGGCGGTGAGGGACGAGGGCTGGAGGAGGGGGGTCCAGCGGGTGAGGGTTTCGGTGAGGGCCTTGTGGGCGGCCGGACCCTTGAGATGGGGGGCCAGGTCCAGGGCGAGGATCAGGGCTGCCGGGAGTTGGGGGGTGGTGATGCCTCGCTGGCGGGACCGGGTGGGGGGCTCGGTGCCCGGTGCCGGGGGCGTCGGCCTTGTGCAACCGGTTGCGGCAACCGCCCCGAGGCCCGCCGCCGCGCCGGCGAGGAGGGTGCGGCGGGAGGGGGCTTCGGGGCGTGCGGGGGTGATTTGTTCGTTCATGGGAATCGGTCGGACGATACCTCCGGGATCATCCCGATTCGGGTTACCCCTGCGTACGTGTCCTCAGCGCCGTCAGTGTCGCGGCGAGGTCGAAGGCGGCCGGGCGGTTGTGCGGGAGCCTCGACAGGACGGCGGCCATGCCACAGGTGTCCGTCAGCGCCGAGTACACCAGGCCCGTCGCTGTCCCGGCCGACAGGAGCTGGAACGCCGGGTGGACCAGGGCGCCGAGAGCGAGGCCGGTGAGGACGGCGGCGCCCGCAGTGAAGCGGACCTGGCGTTCCATCGTCCAGGCTGTGCGGCGGACGGGGCCGGCGGGGTGGTCCAGCGGGTTGCCCTGCGCCGCCCACGCCGTCGTGCCGCCGGTGAGATTCGCCGCCGGGATGCCGTGGTCCGCGAGGAGGGCGCAGGCCCTGGCGGAGCGGTTGCCCGAGGCGCAGACGACGAGGAGGGTGCCGTGCGCCACCGCCGCGCGCAGGTCGGGGAGGGCGGTGGCGAGGTGGTCCAGGGGGATGCTGAGGGCGCCGGGGAGGTGGCCGGAGGCGTGTTCGGCGGGGGTGCGGACGTCGACGACGGTGAGGTCGCGCAGGCGGGCGCCAGCCTCGGCGGGGGTGAGGGTCTCGGTGTCGGGCGTGGTCATGGCAGGGGTGATCCTTGAGGTTCGAGGTGTCGCCTCGCGGCGACGTACAGTACCCCTAGGGGTATGGGACGAGTGTGGGAGTGAGTCGTAGTGGAGCTGGATCTGAAGGGCGACGACCTGAAGTCCGTGCTGAACCGGCTGCGCCGGGCGCAGGGGCAGATCACCGGGGTGATCAAGATGATCGAGGAGGGGCGCGACTGCGAGGAGGTCGTGACGCAGTTGGCGGCGGCGTCCCGCGCGCTCGACCGGGCCGGGTTCGCGATCATCGCGACGGGGTTGCAGCAGTGCGTCGCCGACATCGAGTCGGGGCGGCGGAGCGGGGAGGACGCGGATGCGATGAAGGCTCGGCTGGAGAGGTTGTTCCTTTCGCTGGCGTGAGGGGGCTCGGGGCGGTTGTGGTAGCGGTTGCCGGGGTTTCCTCCGTGCGAGCGGGCGCTACCGCAGGCCGTCCAGCAGCATCAGCGTCGCCACCCCCAGCAGTGCCCACGCGAACGCCCGCTGGAGCCCCGGCCCCGAGAACCTCGCCGAGAGCCGACGGCCGTCCCACGCGGCCAGCAGGGCCGCTCCGGCGAAGGGGGCGACGCGGGACCAGTCGAGGTCGTGCACCGTGCCGGCGCGCAGACCGAGCGCGGCCACCGAGTTGACGGTGATCACCAGCAGACTCGTCCCCACGGCCGCCCGCATCCGCAGGCCCAGGACACCCACCAGCGCCGGCACGGCGAGGAAACCACCGCCGACACCGAGGACTCCGGTGACGACACCCAGTCCGGCACCTGCGGCGGCGGCTCGGGTGGGGTGTACGGGGGTGGTGGAGGGGGCGACGCGGTGTGCGGGGGTGGAGGGGCGGGTGGAGGTGTCGGCAGGGTGCGTGGGGACCGAGGGGCGGGTGGCGGGGACAGGGTCGGAGAGGGGTGCGGGATGTTCCGGGCGTCCGCGCAGTCGTCGTAGCGCCGCCGCCGTCCCCACCCCCAGCATCCGCATCGCCGCAGCCGTCGCCACGACCGCGAAAGCCAAGGTCAGCGCGCGATCCGGGAGCCGCGCCGCCAGCAGTCCGCCCAGCATCGCGGGGACGACGCCGGCGGTGGCGAACAGCAGCCCCGTCCGCCACTGGACGTGCCCGCCCCTGGCGTGCGCGCTCAGCGCGGTCGCCGAGGTGACGCTCACGATGACGAGACTCGCGGTGGTCGCCGCGACGGGGGTGAATCCGAGCAAGTAGATCAACGCCGGTACAGCCAACACGCTCCCGCCCCCACCGAGCGCCCCGAGAGCGAGCCCGACGACAGCCCCGGCGGCCAGCGCGAGAAAGGTGAGGCTCATCGGGGGGCTCCGGAGGGGGAGGGCACCGGGCCGGGGGTGGCCGGGGCGGGTGGGGGGAACGGGGAGGCCGGGCCCACCGGCCGCTGTCCGTCGAACGGCATCGCACACCTCGTCCGCCGTCCGGCGAACGACATCACACCCACCACCGACACCCCGCGCACCCGCCCGAGGCCCCCCGCCGACACCACCACCCCCCTTCCCCCGACGACACCCCTACGACCACCCACCTCAAGCCCCCCGCCGCACAAGCCCCGCCCCCTCCGCCGCGGCGAACCCGTCGTCCACGGCGACCACCTCCCGGCCGGCGGCGTCCAGCAGTGACGCGGCGATGGCGGCTCGCAGGCCGCCCGCGCAGTGGACCCAGATCTCGCCGGCGGGGATCTCGGAGAGGCGGTGCGGGAGGGTGTGGAGGGGGATGTGCAGGGAACCGGCGAGGTGGCCGTCGGCCGCGCGCTCGCCGGCCCGGCGGACGTCGAGGACGATCACTCCGGCACCCCGCTCCACGAGGTCCGTGAAGCGGGCCCGGCGGAAGGTCGCCGCAGGGGTGTCCGGGCGGAGCCAGTCCGTGGGGGTGCCGAGCGCGGCGGCGGCCGGGCGGTCGATCCCCACCCTCGTCAGTTCCCGCTGGGCGAAGGCCAGTTGCTCCGCCGACTCCGCGAGGAGCGTGACCGGCTTGCCCCAGGGGAGCAACCACCCGAGGTACGTGGCGAGTTGGCCGTTCGCCTCGAAGTTGAGGGAGCCCGCGACATGCCCTTCGGCGAAGGCGAGGCGGTGCCGGAGGTCGACCACCCACTCCCCCGCGGCCAGCCGCGCGGCGATCTCTTCCGGATCGGCAACTGCGGGCGGAGTCAAGTCGATCGGGGCCGGGCCACCGGCGTTCACCGGTCCCATGTGGACGTAGTACGCGGGTATGTCGTCGAGCCCGGCGATCAACTCCCGTACGAACGTGTCGACATCACGCGTGAGCGCGACGTTGGACACCTTTTCCTTGCCGATGGTCGTCCCGCCCCCGGCACCCGCCGCCGGGCCGGACGCGCAGAAGCTCCCGAACCCGTGGGTCGGCAACACCTCGGCGGAGGCGGGGAGTTCGGCGGCTATCCGGTGCGCGGAGGCGTACTGCTGACGGGCGAGGCGTTCGGTGAGCCGGGGTTCCACCAGGTCGGGCCGCCCGACCGTGCCGACGAGGAGCGAGCCGCCGGTGAAGACGGCGACGGGGATGCCGTCCTGCTCCAGGGCGTAGGCCGTGTGGTGCGGGGTGTGTCCCGGGGTGGCGATCGCCCGCAGGGAGAGTCCCGTGTCGATGTCCACGCGGTCCCCGTCGTGCACGGCGGTCCGCGTGAACGCCACCCGCGCCCCGGCCGGTACGAGGTACTCGGCGCCGGTCAGCCGCGCGAGTTCGAGGCCGCCGGTGACGTAGTCGTTGTGGATGTGGGTCTCGACGACCCGCGCGATCCGCACCCCGCGCCGGGCGGCCAGGGCGAGCACCCGGTCGACGTCGCGCGGCGGATCGACGGCGACCGCCGTCCGCGCGCCGCCCGCGAGGTAGCCGCGATTGCCGAGGCCGGGCACCTCGACGACGTCGATGAAGAACATCCGGACACGCTCCCTTACGGTCATCGACCCATGGCCGAAATTACCCCCCGGGGTATATGGAAAACCGTAGCACGAGTACCCCCAGGGGTATCCAGAGCGCAAAATGGCCACCCGCTGCCCCTTACCGGGCGGGAGCAGTACCCCGGTGCGGATGGCCGCCGAACTCCGGCCCGATGTCGCCCTGCCGGACGTCGGCATGCCCGGTATGGACGGCGTCGGGGCGACCCGGTGGATCGTCGAGTCCGGGGGCCGGTACCGGTGGGTTCTTCCGCCGCCGGGGACTCCGTCATCTCGCCCGGTCCGACACGGAAGTTGATCGACGCGTTCGCCGCGCGGTTGGATACAGCCCCGCGCCCCCGAAAGAACTAAAGCCCCCCGGCGTCCAGAAGCGTGGCCACCATCGACTGGAGCAGGCCCGCCAAGTCGTCCTCCCCGATTCCCACCCTCGCGCTCGCGCCGTCGAACAGCAGGATCAACTGGCGGGACAGCGGCTCCGAATCCCTCAACCCTCCCCTCGCCGCCAGCAACTCGCAGCGCAGGCCCTTGCGGCCGTACCGCGAGGCCGGCGGCCATCATCAGCCGGCCTCGGGTGAGGCCCGCGTCGCCCTGGGCGTGAGGGTGGTCACGAGGCCCCCAGGTGATCGGAATCAACTCGGAAACCGATCAGTTTCCAACGTCCAGATTATTGACGCGCCCATGCCGGACCCTTATGTTCTGGCCGAAGTTACGAACTACGTTCGAAATTACGGACAAGGGACGGTCCTGTGAGACGTAACGCCGTGCGGCTGCTGATGGCCGTGCTCCTCGCCCTCGCCGGGGTGTTCGCCGGCTTGACCCCCGCCGCTCAGGCCGCCGCACCGGAGTCGCCCGCAGTGACCTACACGAACCCGATCGCCGAGCAGCGGGCGGATCCGCACATCTTCAAACACACGGACGGCTACTACTACTTCACCGCGACGGTCCCCGCCTACGACCGGATCGTGCTGCGCCGGGCGACGACCATCCAGGGCCTGGCCACGGCCCAGGAGGTCACCATCTGGACCAAGCACACGAGCGGCGTGATGGGCGCGCACATCTGGGCGCCGGAGATCCACTTCATCGACGGCAAGTGGTACGTGTACTTCGCGGCGGGCGCGACGAACGACATCTGGGCGATCCGGATGTACGTCCTGGAGGGCACCGGCGCGAACCCGCTGACCGCGACCTGGACCGAGAAGGGCCAGATCAGGACCACGTGGGAGACGTTCTCCCTGGACGCGACGACGTTCGTCGTGAACGGCGTGCGCTACCTCGCATGGGCGCAGCGCAACCCGGCCGAGGACAACAACACCAGCCTGTTCATCGCGAAGATGGCCAACCCCTGGACGATTCAGGGCACTCCGGCGGAGCTGTCGCAGCCGACGCTGTCCTGGGAGACGATCGGGTTCAAGGTGAACGAGGGCCCGGCGCTGATCCAGCACGGCGACAAGGTCTTCATGACGTACTCGGCGAGCGCGACCGACGCCAACTACTGCCTGGGGATGCTGTCCGCGTCCGCGACGGCGGACCTCACCAACCCCGCCTCCTGGACGAAGAGTTCGAACCCGGTGTTCCGCTCGAACGCGGCGACCTCGCAGTACGGTCCCGGCCACAACTCGTTCACCGTCTCCGAGGACGGCAAGTCGGACGTCATCGTCTACCACGACCGCAGCTACAAGGACATCACCGGCGACCCGCTGAACGACCCGAACCGGCGCACCCGTGTGCAGAAGGTGTACTGGAAGGCCGACGGGACACCGGACTTCGGCATCCCGGTCGCCGACGGCGTCACCCCGCAGCGCCTGTCCTCGTACAACTTCCCCGACCGGTTCGTCCGCCACTACGACTACCGGGGACGCCTCGACGCGAACGTGTCACCGCTCGCCGACTCCCAGTTCAGGGTCGTCACCGGGCTCGCGGGCAGCGGGACGGTGTCCCTGGAGTCGGCCAACTTCCCCGGCTACTACCTGCGTTCGAACGGCGCGTTCGAGGTGCGGGTGGAGAAGAACGACGGGACGGCGGCGTTCGCGTCCGACGCGACCTTCTTCGGCCGGGCCGGGCTCGCGGATCCGGCCGGGGTGTCGTACGAGTCGTACGGCACGCCCGGCCGGTACGTCCGGCACTTCGACTACCTGTTGTACGTGCAGGCGTTGAGCACGGCGACGGACCGCGCCGACGCGACGTTCTACCTCCAGTGAGGGGTTAGAACACGACGGTCCAGCCCTCCTGGGCGGCCTGCGCCGAGGTGTACGAAACCCCGTGCACCTTCAGGCCCTTGGTGTCCAGGAGGGTGATCTCGCCGCCGGTGTCGGGGAGTTGGGCGCCACCTTGCAGAGGTACGGGCAGGGTGGCGCCCGCCGCCAGCCGGCCTTCCGGCACCGGGGTGGTGTGGCCGGCGCGGTCCACCAGGTGCCAGCCGGTGAGGTCCTGGGGGTCCGGGGAGGCGTTGAGGAGGGTGACCTGCTCCGCCTCGGGGGCCGGGCCGCGCGGGTTGACGAGGGCGGCGACGATCCGGACCGGCTGCGCGCCGGGCCGCGGACGGGTGCCGTCGGTGCCCTTCAGGGCATGGCCCGTCACATCGTCCGTGTGCCACGCCTGGCTCTGGAACGCGAGGAAAACCGCGATCCAGCGGTTCTCCGCCGGGAAGTGGATCAGGAGGCCGCCGTCCTGCCAGACGCCGTCGTCCTTCTGGAAGCGTTTGCTGTTGCCCTGGTTCATGTGGATGTCGTGGACGCCGTTGCCCGGCAGGAAGCCGAACACCTTGTCCTTGACGCCGGTCTCGGGGCCCCAGCGCTCGCCGAAGACGTGCAGGCGGGCGCCCTCGTTGTCGAGCGCGCGGCTGACGTAGTGGTCGAGGAGGTCGGCGAGGTCGTTGTCGGGGCCGCTGGCGTCCGGCGGGAGGGTGCGGAGGTCCGCCGGGTCGAAGAGGTTGCCCCGGATGAAGTCCAGGTTCGGGCCGCCGGGACCCGCCGGGAGCTTGTTCCAGCCGGAGGGCAGGCCGGTGAGGCGGTTGGTGAGGGGGTGCTTGAAGTCGTCGTCCGCCAGGTAGAGCAGTTCCGAGGGGTGCTCCTGGGAGAGGACGTTCACGGAGACGCGGTAGTGCGTGCCGGACTCGTCCACGAGGTGGATCTGGTAGTGCGGGCTGTCCGTGCCGCCCTCTCGGCGGGTGTCCACCGCACGGGCGATCAGGACGCCATAGCTCTTCAACGGCATGAGTGATCAACTCCCCCGAAGGACGGGCGGATTGCCCGTCTCTGCGGTGATGGTAGAGGTATGGGGTCCTTGATCACCGGGATACCCGGACACTGCGGTCCCCCTACGATCGGCGCGTGGTCACCTTCGAACTCGTCCGCACGGTCCCGCTTCCGCCCGAGGAGGCCTGGTACCGGCTCACCGAGTGGCATCGGCACGGCGACGTCGTCCCCGTCACCCGGGTCACCGTCCGGACGCCTGCTCCCACCGGGGAGGGGACCGTCCTCGTCGCCCGCACCGGCCTCGGGCCGCTGTCCTTCGACGACCGCATGGAGGTGACGGTCTGGCAGCCGCCCTCCGAGGCCGAGCCGGGTCTGTGCCGGCTGGAGAAACAGGGCCGGGTCGTCCTCGGCTGGGCGGAGATCGAGGTCCGTCCCGGGCCTGGCGGGCGGGCTCGGGTGGTGTGGCGGGAGGAGTTGCGCATGCGGTTTCTGCCGGGGTTTCTCGATCCGGTGGTGCGGGTGGGGGCGCGGTGGGTGTTCGGGAGGGCGATCAATCGGTTGCTGCGGAGGGCGTGAGGGGCAAGGGAGTCGGGACACCCCGGAGGGGGCGGGCGATACCTTGTCCGCCATGACCGAACTCGGACCTGTCCCCTGGCCGCCTGCCCCCATCCGGACCGAACGACTCGTGCTGCGGGAGCCCGAGGGGCGGGACCGGGCGGTGTTCGTCGAGTTGTTCACGTCGGCCGAGGTCCATATGTATCTCGGAGGGCCACGGCCTCGGGACGCGGTCGAGCGTGCGGTGCCCACGGTGCCGGGGCGGCGTCCCGGGGTCTTCGTGGTCGAGCTCGACGGGGCGATGGCCGGCATGGTCACGCTCGACCGGCGTGACGCCGGGCGGCCGGGGCGGGTGCGGCCGGAGGGCGGGGACGCCGAGATCGGTTACCTGTTCTTACCGGAGGCGTGGGGGCGGGGGTACGCCGCCGAGGCGTGCGGGGCAGCTCTGTCCTGGTTCGCCGCCGTCCTCCCCGGCGAGCCGGTGGTCCTGTGCACGCAGACCGCCAACACCCGCTCGGTGCGGCTCGCCGCGAAGCTGGGGTTCACCGAGGTGGAGCGGTTCGAGGAGTTCGGGGCGGAGCAGTGGTTCGGGGTGTGGGAGGCCGGCGGCTGAGATCCGTACAGGACTCAGGACATGCTGCCCCGGCACACCGTCCCCGCTGCCGGGGTGCGGCCCGTGCGGAGATAGGTGTCGACCGCTTTCGTGACGCAGCGGTTCTGCGGGTACGTGCCGTGACCCTCCTCCTCTGCCGTCAGGAGGACGCCGACACCGTCGCCCAGGGCGCGGGCCATGTGGCCGGCGCCCGGGTAGGGGGTGCGCGGGTCGCCAGTGCCGCCGACCACCAGAACCGGCGCCGCGCCGTCCGCGTTCACCTGAGGTCTGGCGCGCTCGCCGCCGAACGGCCAGCCGTAGCAGAGGTAGACACCGGTGGACCAGGCCGCGCCGAAGACGGGTGAGGCGGCCTTGACGCGGGCCGCGGCCTTGTCGAGGCCCTCGAAGCCGGGGCGTAGGTCTGAGTCCGCGCAGGTGATCGCGACGAGGGCGGCACGGCTGCTCTCGTCCAGGGACGGCGCGCGGTCGGCGGAGCCGGTGTCGTCGGCGCCCTCGCTCAGCGGACGGCCGTCGTTGTGGTCGATCAGCGCTGTGAGGGCCTTGGCGAGTGGCGCCCAGCCGTCCGTGCCGAGGGTGAGACGGTCGTCGACGGCGGACGCGAGGGCGTCCGCGTCGAGGGTTCTTCCGGCGCCTGCCGGGGCGGGCTTCTTCGCCAGGCGGTCGGCCAGGCGGGCCATGCGCCGCGCGGCCTCCTCGGGGCCGTCGCCGGTCGGGCAGTGGGGGATACGGTCCGCGCAGTGCGCGGCGAACCGGTCGAACGCCGCCTGAACCGCCTTGACCTGCGACACCTTCCTCTCGACGAGGTCCTCGGTCGGATCGACGGACGCTTCGAGGACGAGCCGCCCGACGTGTGACGGGTACAGGTGGGCGTAGACCGCGCCGAGCGCCGTCCCGTACGAGACGCCGAAGTAGTGGAGCCGCTCGTCGCCGAGGAGGTAGCGCATCAGGTCGAGGTCGCGCGCGGTGTGCGAGGTGCCGACGTACGGGAGGATCGCCCCGGAGTGCTCGGCGCAGGCGTCGGCGCCGTCGTAGCCGGTGTCGTCCGGGGTCTTCCCGCAGCGCACGGGGATGGTCGCGCCGACGCCGCGCGGGTCGAAGGAGACCAGGTCGTAGCGGTCGAGGAGCGGCTTGTACTGGTTGAGGCGGGCGGGCAGTCCGAGCACCCCGGACACGCCGGGGCCGCCGAAATTGAGGACGAGCGAGCCGATGCGCCGGGCGTTCGGGCCGGTGGCCTTGTGGCGGATCAGGGCGACGCCGATCGTCCTGCCGTCCGGCTTCCGGTGGTCGAGGGGGGTCTTCATGGTGGCGCAGTCGTAGCCCCTGCGCGCGGTGGGCGGCGAGGTGCAGCGGGACCAGGTCAGGTGCTGGCCGGTGGTGAGCGCGGCGGGCAGACCGGCGGGCGGGTTGGCGGCGGTGAACTCCGTGCGCGGCTCCGCGTTCCGGCCACGGGCGTCGTACTGGAGCCAGGCGCTGACGAACCCGAACACGGCGAGGACGACCAGGGAGATGAGGTACACACCGAGCGGGAGGCTCCGCCTGCGGCCCAGTATCAGATGTGGGTCACTCACCGAAATCCCCCGTGCTCTCCTGCCTCCGGACACCCGCATCGCGAGTGAGTGCAGCGTACAAGCCGCCTCTGACAAGGGGCCCGGGGCTGTTTCCGCCGTGCTCTCAGGCCACCGCCCCCAGCCTCGGTGCCGGCGGTGGCTCCTCGTGGTGGATCGGGGTGTGGGCGCCGGTGAGGGGCACCCCCGTTCCGCCCCGGCGGCTCGCGGTGATCTCCGCCGCGATGGAGAGGGCCGTCTCCTCGGGGGTGCGGGCGCCGAGGTCGAGGCCGATCGGGGAGTGGAGGCGGGTCAGCTCCCGTTCGGTCACCCCGGTGTCGCGCAGGCGGGTCAGGCGGTCGAGGTGGGTTCGGCGGGAGCCCATCGCGCCGACGTAGGCGACGGGGAGGCGGAGGGCGAGGCGGAGGAGGGGGACGTCGAACTTCGCGTCGTGCGTCAGGACGCACAGGACCGTCCGGGCGTCCACCTCGGTGCGGGCCAGGTATTCGTGCGGCCACTCCACGACCACGTCGTCGGCCTCCGGGAAGCGTTGACGCGTCGTGAAGACGGGCCGCGCGTCGCACACCGTGACGTGGTAGCCGAGGAACTTCCCGATCCGGACGAGCGCGGAGGCGAAGTCGATCGCGCCGAACACGATCATCCGGGGCGGCGGAACGGACGACTCGACCAGCAGCGTCACGGGAACGGCGCACCGGGACACCGCCACCGTCCCCGTCCGCCCCGCGTCCAGCAGTGCACGGACCTCGGCGACGGCGGTCCGGTCGAGCCCGGCCGCGTCCCCCAGCGACCCCTCGTACGACCCGTCCCCCCGCACCAGCAACGCTCTCCCCAGCAGCTCCGCCGGCCCGTCCACCACCCGCGCGAGCGCCAGGCACTCCCCCGCCGCAGCCTCCCGCACGGCCTCCACCGCGAGCCCCCGCACCGGCGTCACCAGCACGTCGATGACACCGCCGCAGGTCAGCCCCACGGCGAACGCGTCGTCGTCGCTGTACCCGAACCGCTCGACCACCGCCTCCCCGTCGTCCAGCGCCTGCCGGCACAGTTCGTACACGGCCCCCTCGACACACCCCCCGGACACCGACCCGATCGCCACACCCCCGGCGTCGACCGCCAGTGCCGCCCCCGGCATCCGGGGCGCGCTCCCGCTGACGGCGACGACGGTCGCCACGGCGAACTCGCGCCCCTCCGCCACCCACCGGCCCAGTTCCTCCGCGATGTCCAGCATGTCAGGCCGTCCCGGTGAGGTGCTCCGGCCGAACCGGCGTCCGGTTCAGCTCAAGGCCGGTGGCGGCCCGAACGGCCGCCAGTACGGCGGGAGTCGAGGAGAGGGTCGGCGCCTCCCCCACCCCGCGCAGCCCGTACGGCGCGTGCTCGTCGGCGAGTTCGAGGACGTCGACGGGGATGGTGGGGGTGTCGAGGATCGTCGGGATGAGGTAGTCCGTGAAGGAGGGGTTGCGCACCTTCGCCGTCTTCGGATCGACGACGATCTCCTCCATCACGGCGATCCCGAGCCCCTGCGTGGTGCCTCCCTGGATCTGTCCGACGACAGAAAGCGGGTTCAGCGCCTTGCCGACGTCCTGCGCGCACGCCAGCTCGATCACCTTTACGAGCCCCAGCTCCGTGTCGACCTCGACGACGGCCCGGTGCGCGGCGAAGCTGTACTGGACGTGTCCGTTCCCCTGTCCGGTGCGCAGGTCGAAGGGTTCGGTGGGCCGGTGCCGCCACTCCCGCTCCAGCTCGACGGCCTCGTCACCGAGTACGTCCACCAGATCGGCCAGCACCTCCCCCGCGTCGGTGACGACCTTCCCGCTCTCCAGGAGCAGCTCGGCGTGCGCCCAAGCCGGGTGGTACGTACCGAACTTGCGGCGCCCGAGCTCCAACACCCGTTCCCTGACCAGCTCGCAGGCGTGTCTGATGGCGCCACCGGTGACGTACGTCTGCCGGGACGCGGACGTCGAACCGGCGCTGCCCACCTTCGTGTCGGCGGGCTGGATCGTCACCTGCGAGACGCCCAGCTCGGTCCGGGCGATCTGCGCGTGGACGGTCACCCCGCCCTGCCCGACCTCGGCCATCGCGGTGTGGACCGTGGCGACCGCCTCACCCCCCACAACCTCCATACGGACACGGGCGGTTGAGTAGTCGTCAAATCCTTCCGAGAACCCCACGTTCTTGATCCCGACGGCGTACCCGACCCCTCGCACGACCCCTTCGCCGTGCGTCGTGTTGGACAGCCCGCCCGGCAACTGCCGTACGTCGACGCCCTCGCTGCTCTCCCACTGCCGCTCCGGCGGCATCGGCAACGCCTTGACGCGGCGCAGGAGTTCGGCGACCGGCGCCGGGGAGTCGACGCGCTGCCCGGTCGGCAGCAGGGTGCCCTGCTCCATCGCGTTGAGGCGCCTGAACTCCACGGGGTCCATGCCGAGTCGGGCCGCGACCTTGTCCATCTGCGCCTCGTACGCGAAGCACGCCTGGACCGCGCCGAACCCGCGCATCGCCCCGCAGGGCGGGTTGTTGGTGTAGAGGGCGAGCGCCTCGATGTCGACGTCGTCGACGACGTAGGGCCCGACGCCGAGGGAGGCCGCGTTGCCGACGACGGCGGGGCTCGCGGAGGCGTACGCGCCGCCGTCGAGGACGATGCGGCACCTGACGTGGGTGAGCTTGCCGTCGCGGGTCGCGCCGTGCTCGTACGTGAGGCGGGCGGGGTGGCGGTGGACGTGGCCGAAGAAGGACTCGAACCGGTTGTAGACCATCTTCACGGGCTTGCCGGTGCGCAGGGCGAGCAGACAGGCGTGGATCTGCATCGACAGGTCCTCGCGTCCGCCGAACGCGCCGCCGACGCCCGCGAGGGTCATCCGCACCTTCTCCGGGGGGAGGCCGAGGACGGGGGCCATCTGGCGGAGGTCGGAGTGCAGCCACTGGGTGGCGATGTAGAGGTGGACGCCGCCGTCGTCCTCGGGCACGGCGAGCCCGGACTCGGGGCCGAGGAACGCCTGGTCCTGCATGCCGAAGACGTATTCGCCGGTGACGATCACGTCGGCACGCCGGGCCGCCTTGGAAACGTCTCCCCGGAGGATCGGCTGCCGGTGCAGCACATTGGGATGCGACACATGCCCGAAATGATGGTCCGTCCGGTTCTCGTGCACCAGCACCGCGTCCGGCGCCGTCGCGGACAACTCGTCGGTGATGACGGGGAGTTCGTGGTAGTCGGCCACGATCTTCGCGGCGGCTCTGCGGGCCGTCTCCGGGTGGTCGGCGGCGACGAGGGCGACGGGTTCGCCGTGGTGGCGGACCTTGCCGTGGGCGAGGACGGGGGTGTCCTGGACCTCCAGGCCGTAGTGGCGGACGTCGGTGGGGAGGTCGTCGTAGGTCAGGACGGCGTACACGCCGGGTGTCGCGAGTGCCTCGGAGACGTCGATGGAAGCGATTTCGGCGTGCGCCACCGGGGAGCGGAGGATCTGGCCCCAGAGCATGTCCTCGTGCCACATGTCGGAGGAGTAGGCGAACTCGCCGGTGACCTTGAGGGTGCCGTCGGGGCGGAGGGTGGACTCGCCGATGCCGCCCTTGGTGGGGGTGCCCTGGGTGAGTTTCCCCGGAGTGGTGCGAAGCATGCTCACGCTCCCTGCCGGGCCGCCGCGAGGCGCACGGCGTCCATGATCTTCTCGTAGCCGGTGCACCGGCAGAGGTTGCCGGAGAGGGCCTCGCGGATGTCGGAGTCCGAGGGGCTGGGGTTGCGCTCCAGCATCTCCTCGGCGGCGACCAGCAGACCCGGCGTGCAGAACCCGCACTGGACGGCGCCGGCGTCGATGAACGCCTGCTGGATGGGGGCGAGTTGATCGCCGTCCCCGAGACCCTCGACGGTGACGACCTCCCGCCCCTCGACCTGCCCCGCCGCAACGAGGCACGCGCAGACGGGAGTTCCGTCGAGGCGGACCGTGCAGGAGCCGCACTCCCCTTGTTCGCAGGCGTTCTTGGAGCCCGGCAGCCCGAGCCGCTCGCGCAGGACGTAGAGGAGGGACTCGCCCTCCCAGACGTCGTCGGCCTGCTGCGGACGTCCGTTGACGGTGAAGTTGACGCGCATCACGCGACACCCCCCTTCCGGAGAGAGGCCCGGTACGACTCCCAGGTCCAGGTCAGTGTGCGGCGGGCGAGGACGCCCACCGCGTGGCGGCGGTAGCTCGCGGTGCCGCGTACGTCGTCGATGGGGTTGCAGGCGGCGGCGCACAACCCGGCGAACTCCTTGGCGACGGACGGCGTGATGATCCTGCCGTTGTCCCAGAAACCGTTTTCGTCGAGTGCGGCGGCCAGGAAGTCCTCGGCCACCCGGGCCCGGACCGGTGTCGGTGCCGCCGAGCCGATGCCGGTGCGGACGGTGCGGGTCTCGGGGTGCAGGGCGAGGCCGAAGGCGCAGACGGCGATGACCATCGCGTTGCGGGTGCCGACCTTGGCGTACTGCTGGGGGCCGTCCGCCTTCTTCACGTGCACGGCGCGGATCAGTTCGTCCGGCGCGAGGGCGTTGCGTTTGACGCCGGTGTAGAAGTCGTCGATGGGGATGCGGCGGGTGCCGCGCACGGACTCGGCCTCGACCTCGGCGCCGGCCGCGAGGAGCGCGGGGTGGGCGTCACCGGCCGGGGATGCGGTGCCGAGGTTGCCGCCGACGCCGCCCCGGTTGCGGATCTGCGGGGAGGCGACGGTGTGGGAGGCGAGCGCGAGGCCCGGCAGTTCGTCGCGCAGGTTCTCCATGATCCGCGTGTAGGGGACGGAGGCGCCGAGCCGTACGGAGTCCTCGCCGACCTCCCATTCGTAGAGATCTCCGATCCGGTTCAGGTCGAGGAGGTGCTCGGGACGGCGGTGGTCGAAGTTGATCTCGACCATCACGTCGGTGCCGCCCGCGATGGGTACGGCGGTGGGGTGCTCGGCCTTCGCGGCGAGCGCTTCCTCCCAGCTGGCGGGGCGAAGGAAGTCCATGACCGGCTCACTCCTACATCGTCCGGATCTTGTCGTGTTCAGGTGTTGTTCACGGGGCTCACCGCCAGTACACAAGCGGTTGCGCCGACCGGGTCAGTCACCGAATCTCCGAAGGAGTTGGCTGGTCGTGAAGGTCATCTTGTAGATTCATATGAAGAGAAGTGTTCGGAAACCTCCCCGCCTCCCCACGGAAACACGGGGGGACGCCGGGAGCGATTCCCGACCTCCATCGTAGATTTCGAGACACGGAAACGGCGGCGACGAACCATGCGGCTGCGCGCACTGCTGGACACCGACGCGCTGGGCCTGCGGCTGCTCGGCGGTCAGGACGACGTACCAGCGCTTGCCTTCGCGCTTGACGGACACGGTCTTGACCTTGCCGACCACCGGCCGGTGCTGGTTGACCTTGACGTGCCC
>NZ_JBTYMC010000104.1:0-20624 GCF_054880855.1 Streptomyces sp. S6
CCGAGCTGGGGCTGACGGCGGTGGACGTCCCGCAGTGGGCCGGGCTGGACGCCGGGCGGTGGCGCGGGGAGACCCTCGCGGAAGTGGGCGCGCGGGAGCCGGAGGCGCTCGCCGGGTGGCTGTCCGATCCGGGTGCGGCTCCGCACGGCGGGGAGTCGGTGCGGGGGTTCTGCGACCGGGTGGCGGGGTGGCTGACGGCGGGCGGCGAGCTGTCGGGGCGGACGGTCGCCGTGGTCGAGCCGGAGGTGGTGCGCGCCGTCGTCGTCCGGCTGCTGGGGGCGCCGGAGGAGGCGTTCTGGCGGGTGGACGTGCCGCCGTTGTCGGGGGTGGAGGTCAGTGGGAGGGGTGGGCGGTGGAACGTGCGGGTGGGTGGGGGTGCGCCATGAACGCACCCCCACCCACCTCAGCTGATCTCGCGCTTGAGGATCTTCCCCGTCGACGTCATCGGCAGCGCCTCCGCGAACTCCACGACCCGCGGGTACTTGTACGCGGCGAGCCGCTCCTTCGCCCAGTCGACGAGCTCCTCCTCGGTCACCTCGACGCCCGCCCGGCGGACGACGACGGCCTTGATCTCCTCGCCGTGGGAGGGATGAGGGACGCCGATGACCGCCACCAGGGACACCGCGGGGTGCTCCATGAGCAGCTCCTCGATCTCCCGGGGATACACGTTGAAGCCGCCCCGGATGATCATGTCCTTGGCGCGGTCGACGATGTAGTAGTACCCGTCGGCGTCCCGCCGCCCGAGATCCCCGGTCCGGAACCACCCGTCCTGAAGGACCTCGGCGGTCGCGTCGGGCCGCTTGTAGTACCCCTTCATGACGTTGTGCCCCTTGATCTCGATCTCCCCGATCGCCCCCTCCTGCGCCACCGCCGAGGCCCCGTCCACGAGCCGCAGCTCCACCCCCGGCACGGGCAGCCCGATGGACCCCACGCGCGGCTCCTCCCCGAGCACGGAGAACGCCGCCACCGGAGACGTCTCGGAGAGCCCGTACCCCTCCAGGATGGTCACCCCGAACCGCTCCTGGAACGCCCGGTGCACCTCGTGCGGCAGCGCCGACCCGCCGGACACGGCGATCCGCAGATTCCGGGCCAGCGCCCGGACGTCCACGGAGTCGTCGAGGGCGCCGAGCAGCGCCCAGTACATCGTGGGGACGCCCCCGAAGAACGTGATCTTCTCGGAGAGCATCAGCTTCAGCGCGGCGGCCGGCTCGAAGCGGGGCAGCATGACGATCGTCCCGCCGTAGGCGAGCGCTCCGTTCTGGATGACCGTCTGCCCGAAGGAGTGGAACAGCGGCAGCACGCACAGGAACGTGTCCGGCCGCTCGACGGACGCCCCGAACAACGCCTCGTCGATCAGGACGTTGTCCCGCATGTTCCGGTGCCGCAGCTCGGCCCCCTTGGGGCGGCCCGTGGTGCCGGAGGTGTAGAGGATGACGGCGGTGTCGTCCTCGTCCGTCGCCACCGTCTCGAAGACCGGCGACCGCCCCGCCCACGGCAGTTCGCGCGCCGGGTCGACGACGAACAGCTCGACGCCGTCGGCGTCTTCGACGGCCTCGCGGGCGTACGCGCCGATGGGCAGTTCGGGTGTGCCCTCGAACGCGATGAACACCTTCGCGTCGGAGTCCTGGAGGTGGTAGGCCACCTCACGCGGCTTGAGGAGCACGTTCAGCGGGACGACCGTCGCGCCCGCCTTGAGGATGCCGTAGTAGGCGAACGTGAAGTACGGCAGGTTCGGCATCGACAGCGCGACCTTGTCGCCGGGCCGCACGCCCGCCTCCACCAGCAGGTTCGCGACCTGCCCGGCCGCCGCCTCGACCTGCGCGTACGACAGCCGCAGCTCGCCGAAGACGATCGCGGTGCGCTCGGGATGGCGGACGGCCGAGTCGTCCAGGAACGCGGCGAGGTTGTACACGGTCATGCGCTGGACGCTAGTTGAGCCCACCGTGCCGCCGCAAGGATCTTGAGTCAAGTAATTGTGCAGGTCAGAGACTTGCCGCGTGGTCCGGCACATAGTTCTGGAGATCGCGCGGCGGACGCACGTACCCGGTGGACGGCGGCCTCTCGGGCAACTCCAGGACGGGCAGCGGGACTTCGCGGTAGGGCACCGAGTCCAGCAGGTGCGCGATCATGTTCAGCCGGGCCCGCTTCTTGTCGTCGCTCTCGACGACCATCCACGGCGCCTCGGGGATGTCGGTGTGCACGAGCATCTCGTCCTTGGCGCGCGAGTACGCCTCCCAGCGGGTGATCGACTCCAGGTCCATCGGGGAGAGCTTCCAGCGGCGCACCGGGTCGTCGAGGCGTTTGCGGAACCGGTCCTGCTGTTCGCCGTCGCTCACCGAGAACCAGTACTTGCGCAGCATGATCCCGTCCTCGACGAGCATCCGCTCGAAGATCGGGCACTGCCGCAGGAACCGCTGGTACTCCTCCTTCGTGCAGAACCCCATGACGTGCTCGACGCCGGCGCGGTTGTACCAGGACCGGTCGAGGAGCACGATCTCCCCGGCCGCCGGGAGGTGCTCGACGTACCGCTGGAAATACCACTGCGTGCGTTCGCGCTCGGTCGGCTTCGGCAGCGCGACGACCCGGGCGACGCGGGGGTTCAGATGCTCGGTGACGCGCTTGATCGTGCCGCCCTTCCCGGCGGCGTCCCGGCCCTCGAAGACGACGACCAGCCGGGCGCCCTCGGCCCGCACCCACTCCTGGAGCTTCACCAACTCCGTCTGCAACCTGAGCAGTTCGCTCTCGTACGCCTTCCGCTTGAGGGACCCCGCCGTCTTCTCGCCGGCCATACCGCCTCTTTCCGCCGTCGTACAGGTGAACGCCAGAAGTCTAAAGAGGAGCACTCCTCGCGGCGTACGCTGGCGGCCATATGGACGTCCGTCTCGCCGTCGCCGCCCGCCTGACCGGCACCCCGGCACGCCATGTCCGCCCCCTCTCCGACACGGTCGCCGAGGTGGACCTCGCCGACGGCCGCACGGTGATCGTCAAACATGCCGGCACCCCCGAGGCGGCCCGCGCGGAGGCCGCCGGGCTGCGCTGGCTGGCGGCTGCGGACACGGCCCCGGTTCCGGCCGTGCACGGGGACGACGGCGGGTGGCTCGTCACCGAGCAGGTGCCGTCCGGGCAGCCCAGCGCCTCGGCCGCCGTCGTCCTGGGCCGTGATCTCGCCGCGCTCCACGCGTCGGGCGCCCCGGCGTACGGCACGCCTCCGCCGGGCGGGCCGGTGGAGGCGTACATCGGGCCGGCACCCATGCGGAACGTTCCCGGCACGGACTGGGCCGTCTGGTACGCCGAGCAGCGGGTGCTGCCGTATCTGCGGACGGCGGTGGATCAGGGGGTGCTGTCCGTCGCGGAGGGGGCGGTGGTGGAGCGTGCGTGTGCGCGGCTCCCGGGGATCGCCGGGCCCGCGGAGCCTGCGGCGCGGCTGCACGGCGACCTCTGGAACGGGAACGTGCTGTGGGGTGCGGACGGGCGGGCGTGGCTGATCGATCCCGCCGCGCACGGGGGTCACCGGGAGACCGACCTCGCGATGCTGCGGCTCTTCGGGTGCCCTTTCCTGGAGCGGGTGGTCGCGGGATACGAGGAGGTCGCGCCGCTGGCGGAGGGGTGGCGGGAGCGGGTGGGGGCGCACCAGTTGTTTCCGCTGCTGGTGCATGTGGTGCTGTTCGGCGAGGGGTATGCGGAGCGGGCCGTGGAGGCCGCGCGGGGAGTTCCCGCGTAGCGGCTCAGTGCGCGCCCAGTCCCCCGCCCCCGAACGAACCGCTGGACCCCGGCGACCACCTGCGCCGGATCTTGGAGTCGCTGTGCCGGGTCTGCATGTTGGTGAGTTCGTACGGGGTGAGGGCGTGACCGCCCTTCGGCACCTTCGGGACCTCCTCGGGCTCGCGGTTCTCCAGGATCTCGTGCACCGCGCCCTCCGGCGGGAGGTGCGGCTGCTCGTCGGGGCGCGGGCAGGGCGGCTCGCGCATCTTGACCCGGTAGCCCAGCCAGAACGCGCCGAGCAGCATGGCCACGAGCGCCAGGCCGACGACGAACATCCCCAGGCTGAGCAGGCCGCTCGGGGCGGCCAGCACAACGGATGCGGTAGTCATATCACCCGAATACCCCCCTAAGGGGACGCGAACCCTCCCGCACTCACCGGATCCGGCACCGACACCACACTCGGTGACCATTCAACTCCATAGCGCGATCATGGAGTTGCCCCGGCCGACGCGACAAACCTAGCGTTTGCTTGGTGAGGCTGGCTATGGTGACGGGATGGCCCTCCAGCTGGACATGTCGGGCAAGGTCGTCCTGGTCACCGGAGGCACGCGCGGGGTCGGCGCGGGCATCGCGGAGATGTTCCTGAAGGCGGGCGCGCACGTCGAGGTGTGCGCCCGCACCGAACCGCCCGAACCACCGCCGCACTTCAGCAAGTTGGACGTCCGCGACCCGGACCAGGTGGAGCGCTGGATCGCCGACGTGTCCCGCCGCCACGGCCGCATCGACGTCGCCGTCAACAACGCGGGCGGCGCCCCCTACGCCGCCTTCGCGGACGCCTCCCCCGGCTTCCACCGCAAGGTCACCGAGCTGAACTTCCTCGCGCCGGTCTACGTGTGCCGTGCGGTGTTCCCGGTGATGGCCGACGGCGGGGTCGTCCTCAACGTCACCTCGATCAGCGCGCGCCGCGTGAGCCCGGGGACGGCCGTGTACGGGGCGGCGAAGGCGGCGCTGGAGAGCCTGACGGCGTCGCTGGCCGTGGAGTGGGCACCCCGGGTCCGGGTGAACGCGGTGAGCTGCGGGCTCGTCGAGACGCCGGGGTCGATGGACCACTACGGGGACGCGGCGCAGGTCGCACGGGTCGCGGCGACGATCCCGCGCGGGAGGTTCGCCCGGCCCGAGGACGTGGGCGGCGCCTGCGTACTCCTCGCGTCACCGCTGGCCGCGCACGTGACGGGCGCGGTGCTGAACGTGGACGGGGGCGGCGAGTGGCCGGCGTTCCTGCGCCACACGCCGAACGGCTGACGTGCCTTGATCGCTATGCTGAGCCCCCCGCACCGGGCCCGGCTGGAAGGAACGACCACATGACGGTACGACGCCCCGTCCGCACGGCGGCCGACACCGGCTCCCCGAAGGCGGGTTCGGACCGTCGGGCCGAACTCCTGGCGATCGCCGCCTCGTTGTTCGCCGCCCGTGGCTACCGGCAGACCACGGTCCGGGACATCGCCGACGAGGCGGGCATCCTCTCGGGCAGCCTGTACCACCACTTCGCGTCGAAGGAGGAGATGCTCGACGAGATCCTCCGGGACTTCCTCGGCCGTCTCCTGGAGCGTTTCACCGCGATCGAGGCGGCGGAGCCGGACCCGCGCCGGATCCTCGACCAACTCGTCCAGCATTCCTTCGCCGTCATACACGAGACGCCCGAGGCGGTCGCCCTCTACCAGAACGAGTCCGGGTCCCTGTCCGGCCAGCCCCGGTTCGCCTACGTCGAGCAGTGGGGCCGCAAGATCGAGAGGATCTGGCTGCGCGCCATCGCCGCAGGACAGCAGTCCGGCGCCTTCCGCGCGGACGTCGACGCCCGGCTCACCTACCGGTTCATCCGCGACACGGTGTGGTGCTCGGTCCGCTGGTACCGCCCGCGCGGCCGGTTCCGCCACGAGGCGGTCTCCGAGCAGTACCTGCGGATCCTGTACGGCGGCCTGGTCACGGAGTGACGGGGACCTCCCGGTCGCGCAGCCCCCGGGGGTCGATCTCCTCGCGGATCAGGCGGAGTTCGGCCTCGTCGGGCACCCGGGTCTCGGTGACACCGGTCGCGTCGAGGTCGAAGCCGGTGCGGGCGCGGACGTCGTCGACGGTGACGCCGGGGTGGACGGAGCGGATGCGCAGCCGGCCGTCACCGCCGTAGTCCAGGACCGCCAAGTCGGTGATGACGACGCCCAGGTGATGGAACGTCAGGTCGCGGGCGCGGTTGTTGCCGACGCCGCAGACCACGTCCACGTTCTCGACGAACACCTTCGGCGAGTGCCGGGCGACCCAGTAGTCCACCCGGTGGTTGGCGGTGTTGCCGGGTGCGCCGCGTACACCGATCAACTGCCGTGTCGGTCTGCGCCAGTTGCCGACGAGGGAGATGTTCTGGTTGCCGTAGCGGTCGAGTTGACTCGCGCCCATCATGCTCTGCCGGCGTCCGCTCTCCAGGAGTTCGAAGATCCGCCCGAAGGGCACCCAGCCCTCCACCACTCCCCCGTCGGCCGCCGTCCCGCCGAGCGGTGGCGGCTCGCTCATGTAGTACGCCTCGCCGTCGGAGAGGACCAGTTCGGGGCTGGTGGTGAGCCTGGCCAGCCGGGCGCCGATCATCGGGACGAAGCCGACCGCGTGGGCGAGGATCTCGCCGGCGCCCTGCCAGGTGTCGGCGCAGGCGGCAGCGCACACTTCGGCGCGCGTGATCATCGCCCCTCCTCGGCACGAAAGTCGGTGTGGAAGTCGGTGACGGCCTGCTGGTAGGCCCGCTCATCGCCGTCCAGGAACCGTTTCCGGAACAGCTCCCAGGCCGCCGGGTCCTTGGCGGACGCCGCGTAGTGCGCCTGGAACGCCTCGTCGCGGGGATGGTCCGGCACGCAGGACGTGAAATGCGCGCCGCGCGGAGTCTCGATCACTCCGGTGACGAAGATCCGGCTGATCAGCAGCGTCTGGGCGGGGCCCTCTGTCAGCAGATCGGGGACGACGCGTTCGGCGCTGACGTAACAGCGGTCGGCGGCGCGGGCGAAGAGGTCGTCGAAGTAGGGGTCGGGTCCCAGGTACTGGGCGTTGCCGGACGGGTCGGCGCGGTTCATGTGCAGGAGGGCGACGTCCAGCGGGAGGGCCTTCATCGCGACGTACTCCTCCCCCGTGTAAGGGGAGTTGACGGTTCTGATGTCGGGGTTCATGGTCAGGACGTCCGAGCCGAGTCCGGCGCGGGTCGGCAGGAACGACAGGCGGCTCGCCGCCGCGCGCAGCCCGGTGACGACCATGCCTTCGTCGTACTCGGCGGTCTCGACCTCCCCGCGTTCGCGGGCGGCGCGGAAGTGCGGGTCGAGGGCGATGGAGTCCAGCGAGACGAATCCGTAGACCAGTCGGCGGACCTTCCCCGCCGCGCAGAGGAGTCCGGCGTCGGGGCCGCCGAAGGTGACGACGGTCAGGTCCCGGGCGTCGCCGCGCAGGATCTCCCGGACCAGCGCCATGGGTTTGCGGCGCGAGCCCCAGCCGCCGATCCCGATGGTCATGCCGGACTCGACGGTCGTCGCGAAGTCCGCCAACTCCATTGTCTTGTCGCCCATGTTCACCCTCTCGCAAGTGGGGCGTGACGGCGTGGACCAAACAAACGCTTGGTGGGTTACCGTAGAACGCCGTTCCGGCTCCGACAAGCGGGGGGACGTATGGACCTGCCCCAGTACGTGCCTGGCCACGGACTGCTCGCGGGGAAGACGGTGGTCGTCACGGCCGCCGCCGGCGCGGGGATCGGTGCGGCGGTGGTGCGGCGGTGTCTCGAAGAGGGCGCGCGTGCCGTGGTGTTGGGGGACGTCCACGAGCGGCGGCTCGCCGAGGCGCACGAGGCGCTGGGCAAGGAGTTCGGGGCGGATCGGGTGGCAACCGCCGTCTGTGATGTGACGGTTGAGGAGCAGGTCGAGCGACTCCTCGATGTCGCCGAGGAGTTCGGCGGGGTGGAGGTGATGGTGAACAACGCGGGGCTCGGCGGGACGTGTTCGGTGCTGGAGATGACCGACGCGCAGTGGGCGCGGGTCCTCGACGTGACGCTCACCGGGACGTTCCGGTGTGTGCGGGCCGCCGGGCGGCGGATGCGGCGGGGCGGGGTGATCGTCAACAACGCGTCGGTGGTGGGGTGGCGGGCGCAGGAGGGGCAGGCGCACTACGCAGCCGCCAAGGCCGGGGTGATGGCGCTGACGCGGTGCGCGGCGCTGGATCTCGCGGGGCACGGCATCCGGGTGAACGCGGTGTCGCCGAGCCTTGCGCTGCATCCGTTCCTGGAGAAGGTCACCAGCGCCGACCTGCTGGACGAGCTGACGAGCCGGGAGGCGTTCGGGCGGGCGGCGGAGCCGTGGGAGGTGGCCAACGTCGTGGTGTTCCTGGCGAGCGGCTACGCCTCGTACATGACCGGTGAAGTGGTCTCCGTGAGCAGTCAACACGCCTGAGAGGAGGGCCCGTTGTGGCTTCAGCGCTGCGCACGCCGCTGTGTGAACTGGTCGGGGTGCGGTATCCGGTCGTGCAGACCGGGATGGGGTACGTCAGCGGGCCCGAGCTGACGGCGGCGACGGCCGCTGCCGGGGGGCTCGGGATCCTGGCGGGTGCGACGCTGTCGCCGGAGGAGACACGGGACGCGATCCGGGCGGTGCGGGAGCGGACGGACGCGCCGTTCGGGGTGAATCTGCGCGGGGACGCGCCCGATGTCCTGGAGCGTGGGGAGTTGCTGGTGCGGGAGGGGGTGCGGGTCGCGTCGTTCGCGCTGGCGCCCCGGGAGCGGGTGATCCGGCGGCTCAAGGAGGCGGGGCTGGTGGTCGTGCCGTCGGTGGGGGCGCGGCGGCACGCGGAGAAGGTGGCGGCGTGGGGGGTGGACGCGGTGATCGTCCAGGGCGGTGAGGGGGGTGGGCACACGGGGGCCGTGCCGACGTCGATCCTGGTGCCGCAGGTCGTGGACGCGGTGGACGTGCCGGTGATCGCGGCGGGCGGGTTCCGGGACGGGCGGGGTCTGGTGGCGGCGCTCGCGCAGGGGGCCGCCGGGATCGCGATGGGCACCCGGTTCCTGCTGACCAGCGACAGCACGGTGCCGGACGCGGTGAAGGCGGAGTATCTGCGGCGGGGTGTGGACGGGACGGTCGTGACACGCGTTCTGGACGGCGTACCGCAGCGGGTGCTGCGCACGGAGCTGGTCGAACGACTGCTGAACGAGAGGGCGTTGGGGCGGGCCTGGCGGTCGGTGCGCAGCGCGTCCGCGTTCCACCGGGCCTCGGGCATCCCCTGGTCCGGCATGGTCCGCGAGGGCCTCGCCATGCGCCGCGCCCACGATCTGGGCTGGTCGCAGGTGCTGATGGCGGCGAACACGCCGATGATGCTGCGCGCGTCGATGGTCGAGGGCCGCACCGACCTCGGGACGCTCGCCTCCGGGCAGGTCGCCGGGGTCATCGACGACCTGCCCAGCTGCAAGGAGCTGATCGAACGCGTCGTCGCCGAGGCCGAGTCCGTACTCGCCCGGCTCGCGGGCTGAAGGGACGTCCATGGGTGCCGAGTTCATCACCACGACCGTCGACGAGCGGGGCGTCGCGGAGGTCGTCGTCGACCGGCCGCCGGTCAACGCGCTTCCCGTGGCGGGCTGGTACGCCCTCGCGGAGATCCTGACCGGCCTGGGCCGCGACCCCGCCGTCCGGGTGGTCGTGCTGCGCGCCGAGGGGCGCGGCTTCAACGCCGGTGTGGACATCAAGGAGTTGCGGGCCGAGGGAGCGATCGTCGAGGTGAACCGGGCCTGTTTCGCGGCGTTCGCCGCCGTGTACGACTGCGCCGTGCCGGTCGTCGCGGCGGTGCACGGGTTCTGTCTGGGCGGCGGGATCGGGCTCGTGGGCAACGCGGACGTCGTGATCGCCTCGGACGACGCCTCCTTCGGCCTGCCGGAGGTGGACCGGGGTGCGCTGGGCGCGGGCACCCACCTCTCGCGGCTCGTGCCGGGGCACCGGGCGCGGGCGATGATGTACACGTGCGCGACGGCGACGGCCGCCGAACTGCACGGTTACGGCTCGGTGTTGGACGTCGTCCCCCGATCTGCCTTGCGGGCGCGGGCGTTGGAGGTGGCCGCCGAGATCGCCGGGAAGCATCCGGCGGTGATCCGGGCGGCGAAGGAGGCGTTCAACGGGATCGATCTGTGGGACGTGAAGCGGAGTTACCGCTATGAGCAGGGGTTCACGTTCGAGGTGAACCTGTCGGGTGTGGCCCGGCAGGAGCGGTTCGGGATCGGTGACTGAATGGACCTGACGTGGAGTGCGCAGGAGGAGGCGTTCCGCCGGGAGGCGCGGGAGTGGCTGGCCGCGCACGTGCCGTCGCAGCCGCTGCCGTCCGGGGACACCCGGGAGGGTTTCGCCGCTCATCTCGGCTGGGAGCGTGAGCTGTTCGCGGCCCGCTGGTCGGTGGTGGCGTGGCCCGAGGAGTACGGGGGGCGCGGGGCGTCGCTGTGGGAGTGGCTGATCTTCGAGGAGGAGTACTACCGGGCGGGCGCACCGGCGCGGGTCACCCAGAACGGCATCTTCCTGCTGGCCCCGACGCTGTTCCGGTACGGCACCACCGAGCAGCGGGCCCGGCTGCTGCCCCGGATGGCGGCGGCCGAGGACCTGTGGGCGCAGGGCTGGTCGGAACCGGAGGCGGGCAGTGACCTGGCGTCGATCCGCAGCCGCGCCGTCCGCACGGAGGACGGCTGGCGGCTCACCGGGCACAAGACGTGGACGACACGCGGCGCGTTCTGCACGCACCTCTTCGGTCTCTTCCGCACCGACCCCGAGGCCGCCCGGCACCACGGCCTCACCTACTTCCTGCTCCCTCTCGACGCGCCCGGCGTGACCGTCCGGGGTTTCCAACGGCTCGACGGGGACGAGGGGTTCGCGGAGGTGTTCCTCGACGACGTGTTCGTCCCGGACGCCGATGTGCTCGGCGAGGCAGGCCAGGGCTGGCAGGTCGCGATGGCCACCACGGGCTCCGAACGCGGACTCACCCTCCGCTCCCCCGGGCGTTTCCTGCACACCGCCGACCGGCTCGTGGAACTGGCCCGCACGACGGGGACCCACAGCGACCAGGTCGTGCGGGCGTGGATCGACGCGCAGGCGTACCAGTGGTTCACCCTGGAGCAGGTCACGGCGATCGCCGACGGCCGTGAGGTCGGCGCCGAGGCCAGTCTCAACAAGCTGTTCTGGTCGGAGCTGGACATCCGGCTGCACGAAACTGCCGTCGAACTCCTGGGCCCGGAGGCCGAGTTGGCGGGGCCGTGGAGCACGGGGTTCCTCTTCTCGCTCGCCGGGCCGATCTACGCCGGCACGAACGAGATCCAGCGCAACATCGTCGCCGAGCGGTTGCTCGGGCTGCCGAGGAGGTGAGCGGGTGCGGTTCTCCGTGGCCGAGGTGGACGCGGCGCTCGCCGAGGCGGCGAGCGGGGTGCTCAGCAAAGAGAACGTATGGGAGGCGCTCGCCGATGTGGGCGTCCTGGGCGCGCTGGTGCCGGGTGAGGCGGGCCTCGACGAGAACTGTCTGCCGCCGCTGATGGAAGTGCTGGGCCACAGCGGGGTCGCGGCACCGGCCGCCGAGACCATCGCGGTGGGGGCGCCGCTGCTGGCCGGACTCCCGGAACTGGCCGGGGTGTTGGACGGTTCGCTCACCCTGACGGCCACACTCGCCGAACACGCACCTGTCCCCTTCGCGGCCCGCGCGGACCTCGTCGTCACCCGCACGGATCGTCGCCTGCGGCTGTTCCACCGTGCGGAGTTGGAGATCACATCTCTCGAATCGGTCGACCCTACGCGGGAGTTGGCGCGGGTGTCGGCTCCACCCCAGGGCGGGGTGCTGCTCACCGAAGGAGCCTCGGAGGTCCAACTCGTGCGACTCCGGGGGGTGTTGGCTACGGCCGGGCTGCTCATCGGGCTCTCGGCGCGGATGTTGGAGCTGACGGTGGCGTATGTGCGGGAGCGGGAGCAGTTCGGGGTGCCGGTGGGGTCGTTCCAGGCCGTCAAGCACGCGCTGGCCGAGGTGGTGGTGGCGGTGCGGTTCGCGCGGGCGTCGGTGCTGGCCGCCGGGTGGGCACAGGCCGCCGGGGAGTCCGACGCGGACGTGCGGACGTCGGCGGCGAAGGTGCTCGCCTCGGAGGCGGCGCGCAGGGCGGCCCGTGCGGCGGTCCAGTGTCACGGGGCGATGGGCTACACGACGGAGTACGAGCTGCACCGGTACGCGAAGCGGGCCTGGGCGCTCGCGGCGGACTGGGGTGGTCCGGCCGAGCATCGCGCCCTGATCGCACGGCGGTTGGGACTCACCGGGAACCCAGGAGGCGGGACGTGATCTGTCAGGACCGGGTGGTCGTCGTCACCGGCGCGGGCCAGGGCCTCGGGCGCGCGCACGCGCTCGCGCTGGCCGCCGAGGGTGCCACCGTCGTCGTCAACGATCTCGGGGAGGCGGCGAAGTCCGTCGTCGAGGAGATCACCGGGCGCGGCGGGACGGCCGTCGCCGACCTCGGGGACGTCAGCGACTGGGGGTACGCGGAGGCTTTGATACGCCGGGCCGTCGAGGAGTTCGGGGTGCTGCACGCGCTCGTGAACAACGCGGGGGTGAACCGGGACCGGATGCTGGTGTCGATGACCGAGGCGGACTGGGACCTCGTCCTGAAGGTGGATCTCAAGGGGCACGCGGCGCCGCTGCGGCACGCCGCCGCGTACTGGCGTGAGTGCGCCAAGAGCGGGCGCCCCGTGGCCGCCCGGATCGTCAACACCAGTTCCGGCGCCGGGCTTTCGGGGAGCATCGGGCAGGGGAACTACGGTGCCGCGAAGGCCGGCATCGCCGCGCTGACCGTGATCGCGGCGGCCGAACTCGCCCGGTACGGGGTGACGGTGAACGCCATCGCGCCGTCCGCGCGCACCCCGATGACCGAGGCCGTCGCGGCGTTCGCCGAGCGGATGCGGGCACCGGAGTCCGGATTCGACGCGATGCACCCCGGGAACGTCTCCCCGCTCGTGGTGTGGCTGGCCTCCGCCGGGTCGGGGGCGGTGAGCGGGCGGGTCTTCGAGGTCGAGGGCGGGATGATCAGCGTGGCGGACGGCTGGCAGCACGGTCCCCGGGTGGAGCGGGAGCGGCGGTGGGAGCCGGGGGAAGTGGGGGCGGCCGTCGGGGAGTTGCTGGCGCGGGCGCCTGATCCGGCGGGGGTGTACGGGAGCGGGTGAGCGCCGCTCATCGGCGCTGGGCCGCCAGCCGTATCGGCGCGTTGGCCGCGCCGTACCCGCTGTATCCGCCGTCGCGCTGGACGAACTCGAAGAACACCTGGCCGACGGTCCGGGTGTAGCAGTGGCGGAACTCGCCGCCCTGTTCGTCGCGGTCGTAGAGGATGCCGAGTTCGCGGTAGGTGGCCAACTCCTGTTCCGGCAGGTCGAATCGGGCGGCGAGGTCGTCGTAGTAGTTGCCGGGGACGTGCAGGAGGGCAGCTCCTGCCGTGTGGAACTCCCGTACGGTGGCGACGAGATCGTCCACCGCGACGGCGATGTGCCGGGCGCGCTCGTCGGTCTCGGGGGTGGGGGCGAGGTTGAGGACGAGGTGGGGGCCGGCGGGGGAGGCGGAGAGGGCGCGGCTGCGGAAGAGGCCGTAGGGGTCGGCGAGTTCGACCGTGTCGTGGGGGCTGAGGCCGAGGATCGTGCGGTGGAAGAGGACGGCTTCGTCGAAGTGGTGCCAGGGCTGGGTGAGGGCGAGGTGGTCGAGGCGGCCGTCGGGGTGGGGGGTGGCGTCGGTGAAGGTGAAGTCGTCCGTCCAGCTCGGCAGGCCGGTGCGGCGGGTGGCGCAGAAGAGGACTTCGGTGCCGTCGGGGGCGGCGATGGAGTCGAGGGGGACGTCCTGGGCGGTGCGGTGTTTGGGGACGGCGGGGGCGAGGAGGGCCTCGGCTCGGCGGGCGGAGGCGGCGGGCCGGTCGGATTCCAGGCCGAGTGCCGAGAGCGTCGTACTCGTGCGCGGGGTCGCGGTGTTGAGGACGACGCGGGCCTCGCCGCGCTCCCACAGGTCGACCGGCTTGGTGTGGTGGCGGGCGGTGCGGGTGAAGCCGATGGCGGTGAGGAGGTCCTCGGTGGGCTGGGGGTCGCTGGTCGCGAGTTCGGCGAAGGCGACGCCCGTGGGGACGACCGGGGCGGGGAGGTGGGAGGCGCCGGCGCTCTCCTCCAGGGCGAGGAGGGAGCGCATGCCGTCGAGGGCGGTGCGGCCCGCGTCCGCCTGGCGGAACACGTCGTTGAAGACCTCCAGGGAGAGGGGGCCGGTGTAGCCGGTGGCGAGGACGTGCTTCAGCAGGCCGGTGACGTCCAGACCGCCCTGGCCGGGGAAGCAGCGGTAGTGGCGGCTCCACTGGAGGACGTCCATCGCCAGCACGGGCGCGTCGGCGAGCTGGAGGAAGAAGATCTTCTCGCCGGGGATGTCCTCGATGCCCTTCGGATCGGAGCCCCTGGAGAGGATGTGGAAGCTGTCGAGGCAGGTGCCGAGCGCGGGGTGGCCGGCGGTGCGGACGACGTCCCAGGCGTGGTCGTACGTGCTGATGTGCCGGCCCCAGGCGAGCGCCTCGTAGGCGACGCGGACGCCGGACTCCTGGGCGAGGTCGGCGAGCCGGGACAGCTGGTCGGCGGCGAGGGCGTCGTCGTCGAGGGCGTGCGTGGAGACGTTGGAGCAGATGAGGACCGTGTCCACGCCGAGCCGGCCCATGAGGTCGAACTTGTGGCGGGCGCGGCGCAGGTTGCGGGCGAAGAGGTCCTCGGGGACGGCCTCGATGTCGCGCATCGGCTGGTAGAGGTCGATCGTGAGGCCCAGGTCGGCGGCGCGGGCGGCTGTCTCCTCGGGAGTGAGGGGGCTCGCGAGGAGGTCGTTCTCGAAGATCTCGACGCCGTCGAAGCCCGCGCGGGCGGCTGCGGCGAGCTTCTCGGTGAGGGTGCCGCTGAGGCAGACGGTGGCGATGGACTTACGCATGCACGCTCCCGATACGTATCCAGGTCGTCCGGAGGCGGAACGCTTCCGGGGCAGGGCGCCGACAGCTCTACGGTAGACCACCAGACGGTTCACCCGTTCCGCTGCATGGTCAAATTTTCCGCCTCCGTCGAAACCGAAGACACCTCCCCCACCTCCCGCATCCGCCAGGCCACCACCGCCGACACCAGGCACCCCAGCGCCACGTACCCCGCGACCAGCCCCCACCCCCCGCCCGCCCAGACCACCAGCGACCCGGCGATCAGCGGCGTGAACCCGCCCCCGACGGCACTCGCGAGCTGGTACCCGACCCCCGCCCCGCTGTACCGGTACTCCGCCCCGAACATGTCGGTGAACAGCGCCTGCTGGACGGAGACGGCCATGTCGTGCGCGACGTTCACCAGCAGCACCGCACAGCCGACGACGAGCAGCATCGACCCCGACTCCATCGCCCAGAAATAGGGCACCGCGCCCACCGCCCCGATCACCCCGCCCGCGCAGTAGATCCGGCGGCGCCCGTACCGGTCGGCGAGATAGGCGAACGCCGGGATCGTGAGCACGGCGAGCCCGCCGACGGCGAGGTTGACGTCGAGCAGACTGTCCCGGTCGAGCCCCAACTCGTCGGTGCCGTACGACAGTCCGAAGGTCGTCACCCCGTAGAAGGTGAACAGTTCCACGAACCGCAGCCCGATGATCGCGAAGAACCCGCCGGGGTTGGACCGCACGGCCGCCACCAGCGGCACACTCGGACGCGCCGCCCCGGCGGCCTTCTCGGTGAACACCGGGGACTCCTCCACCTTGGCCCGGATCACCAGCCCGACGAGCACCAGCAGCGCGCTGAGCAGGAACGGGATGCGCCAGCCCCAGGCCCGGAACGCCGCCTCGGAGGTGGTGGACGACATCAGCTTGGTGACCAGCGTCGCGAGCAACAGCCCGAAGGAGGCGCCGACCTGGACGCCGCTGCTGTACAGCGAGCGCCACTTCCCGGGCGCGTTCTCCACGGCCATCAGCGCCGCCCCGCCCCACTCGCCGCCCACCGCGAACCCCTGCGTGGCGCGCAGCACGACCAGCAGGACCGGCGCCCAGATCCCGGCCTGCGCGTAGGTCGGCAGGACACCGATCAGGGTGCTGGCCACGCCCATGATCAGCATGGTCAGCACCAGCATCCGCTTACGGCCCAGGCGGTCGCCGAAGTGGCCGAAGACGATGCCGCCGAGGGGGCGGAAGAGGAAGCCGACACCGAAGGTGGCCCAGGCGGCGAGGGTGCCGACGGCCGGGGAGGCGTCGGGGAAGAAGAGGTCGCCGAAGAGGAGGCCGGCGACGATGCCGTACAGGAAGAAGTCGTACCAGTCGACGACGGCGCCCATGAAGCTCGCGAAGGCCGCGCGCCGGGCGAGGGCACTGTGCGGGGTGCGGCTCACCTGTTCACCCACTCTCTCGGTCCACTGTGCGGAACTTTCGATCCGACCAGCGGAACCATAGGGCGGGCGGTTTGCGACCATCAAGAGGTGCGGCAAGATTTCCTCCACACCTGACACACGCACATCACGGGGAGGCGGCACATGAGCACCGACGAGGACCACTCCCCCCAGTCACCGCCCGCCGAACCCCACGCCCCCGGCGTCCGCAGCGTCCGCCGTGCCGTCGAGATCCTGAACCTCCTCGGCGAGGACCGCCCCGTCGTCACCCTCCGCGAGATCACCGAGGCCACCGGTCTCGCCAAGACGACCGCGCTGCGCCTCGTGCAGACCCTGGAGGAGAGCGGCCTGCTCGGCCCGCACCCCGGCGGGTACACGGCGGGCCCGGCGCTGTGGCGGTGGGCGTACCTCGCGCGCAGCCAGTGGGAGATCCCGCAGGAGACCCGCAAGGTCATGCGTGACCTCGCCGACCGCCTGGGCGAGACGGTCAACCTCTTCGTCGCCCGGGGGGTGCACCGCATCTGCGTCGCCCACGAGGAGAGCACGCACCCCCTGCGCCACGTCGTGGACGTCGGCGACGAGCAGCCCCTGTGGGCCGGCGCCTCCTCCAAGATCCTCCTGCGCGACGCGCCGGACGCCCTCCTGCGCCGCGTCGCCGCGTCCTCCCCGCAGGGTGAGCCGTCCGCCGACCGGCTCAGGAGCTGGGCGGCGGAGGCGGCCGAGCGCGGGTACGCCGTCAGCTCCAGCGAGTTCGACGAGGGCCTCACCGCCGTCGCCGTCGCCGTCACGGGCCGCACCGGACGCGTCGCCGCCTCCCTCTCCGTCAGCGGCCCGACCCACCGCTTCCCCTACGAGGCGATCGAGCGCTTCGCCGCCGAACTCGCGCAGGGCGCCCGCCTCATCTCCGAGCAGGGCTTCAGCCATCCACTGGGCAGCGCCGGCTGAGCGGACACCCTCGCGCGCCGCCTGCCGATCCGGCGGTGCGCGGGGTATTGACGCTCCCCCTGAGGCACCTATCATCCGAATCGTCCGACGGCCCGTCCGTTGTTCGTACCTGCGAACACGGCGGCGCGCACCACCCCCTCGCACCACGGTTGAACAGGCAGCAGTCCGCCCGTGAATGGGAGCGCTCCCACTCCCCGTTGGAGGATCCGATGGACGTCGCAGGAGAGAACCCGGCCGGTATGTCATGGCTGAGCGAAGGGATCAGCAGGCGCAGAGCGCTCGCGGGCGGAGCGGGGATCGTGGTGGGAGCGGCGCTGCCGTTCACCGCCGAGGCGGCGGCCACCTACAACAACCCGGTGCTGTGGCAGGACTTCGCCGACATCGACGTCATCCGCGTCGGCGACACGTTCTACTACTCGGCGTCGACCATGCACTACTCCCCCGGCGCCCCCATCCTGCGCTCCTACGACCTCGTCAACTGGGAGTTCGCCGGACACTCCCTGCCGAAGCTGGACTTCGGCGCGAAGTACGACCTGAACGGCGGCCGGGGTTACGTCCGGGGCGTGTGGGCGTCGTCCCTGGCGTACCGTCCCTCCAACCGGACGTTCTACTGGCTGGGCCAGATCGACTTCGCCCGGACCTTCATCTACACCGCGCCCGCAGTCGAAGGCCCGTGGACCCAGCTGACCTCGCTCGGAAACGTGTACTACGACGCCGGTCTCCTGGTCGACACGGACGACACCCTGTACGTCGCGTACGGCAACACCACCATCAGCGTGGCCCAGTTGACGCCGGACGGGCGCGGGCAGGTGCGGGCGCAGCAGGTGTTCAGCACCCCGTCGAGCATCGGGACGCTGGAGGGCTCGCGGTTCTACAAGGTGGGCGGGAACTACTACATCTTCGTGACCCGCCCGGCGAACGGCCAGTACGTTCTGAAGTCGACCAGCGGCCCCTTCGGCCCGTACACGGTACGGCAGTTGCTGCTGAACCTGTCGGGCCCGATCCCCGGCGGCGGGGTCCCGCACCAGGGCGGCCTCGTCCAGACGCAGTCCGGCGCCTGGTACTACCTTGCCTTCGTGGACGCCTACCCGGGCGGCCGGGTCCCGGTCCTCGCGCCGGTGACCTGGACGTCGGACGGCTGGCCGGTGCTCCAACTGGTGAACGGCGCCTGGGGGACGTCGTACCCGAGCCCCTCCCTGCCGACCCCGCCGCGCCAGGTCACGCCGATGATCGGCGTCGACACCTTCGACGGGACGACGCTCAAGCCGAAGTGGGAGTGGAACCACAACCCGGACAACACCAAGTGGTCGGTGAACAACGGCCTCACCCTGTCCACGGCGACGGTCACCGACGACCTGTACTGGGCCCGCAACACCCTCACCCACCGCATCCAGGGCCCCTCCTCCACGGCCACCGCGACCCTCGACATCACCGCGATGCGCGACGGCGACCGCGCCGGACTCGCGCTGCTGCGGGACTCCTCCGCGTGGATCGGCGTCAAGCGGGAAGGCACAGCGACCCGGCTCGTGATGGTGAACGGGCTGACGATGGACGGCAATTGGAACACGACGGGGAAGGGCACGGAGGTCGCGAGCGTCACGGTGACCTCCAACAGGCTCTGGCTGCGCGCGAACGCCGACATCCGTCCCGGCGCCGCCCGCCCCGGCACCTTCTCCTACAGCCTCGACGGCACCACCTTCACCCGGCTCGGCCCGGCCTTCTCGATGGGCAACGCCTGGCAGTTCTTCATGGGGTACCGCTTCGCCCTCTTCAACCACGCCACCCGGGCGCTCGGCGGTTCGGTCCGCGTCTCACGGTTCGAGGTGGCGGTGCCCTGACCTGCCGGCCTTCTGTCCCGGTGTGGCCTTCGGGCCAGGTGACTGCATAGCCTGGCCCAACAGGATGTAACCACCACCGAGGAAGGCCCCCCTTGACCCCCGGCAGCTATTACCAGCGCATCGACGACCACCGCTTCAAGCCCACGCACCACGCACAGGGCGCCTGGTCGCCGGACGAGCAGCACTTCAGTCCGCTGGGCGGTCTGATCGTCCACGCCATGGACCGGTATCTGGCGGACCGTCCCGGCCTGCTCCTCTCCCGGATCAGCTACGACATCCTGGGCCGCCTGGCCCTGGACGAGTGCGAGGTCGAGGTGGCGACCCTCCGGCCGGGGCGGACGATCGAGCTGGTCGAGGCCGTCGTCCGGATCTCGGGCCGGGACGTGGTGCGGGCGCGGGCGTGGCTGCTGACGGCTCTCGACACGAGCGGGGTGGCGGGCGGAACGGGTGAGGTGCTGCCCGCGCCGGAGGTGTCGGAGCCCTGGCCGATGAGCGAGCACTGGCCCGGCGGATACGTCGCGTCCGTCGACGCCCGGGTGCCGGTGCCGCCTCGGCCGGGACGCGGTACGGCCTGGATGACGACCCCGCACACCCTCGTCGCCGGGGAGCCGATCAGCCCGCTCGCCTCGTTCCTCACCCTCGTCGACACGGCCAACGGCATCGCCGTCCGCCGTCCCCCGACCGAGTGGATCTTCCCGAACGTGGACCTCACGATCCACCTCCACCGCCAGCCCCGGGGCGCGTGGACGGGCCTCGACACGACCGTCTCCTTCGGCCCGACCGGCCAGGGCCTCACCAGTACGGTCCTGTACGACATCGAGGGTCCCGTGGGCCAGGCCCAGCAGATCCTGACGGTGCGGCCGGCGCCGGGGAGCTGACGCCGTCACACCCCGGAGCGGGTGGAGCGGACCCAGCGGCAGCTCCAGTCGTCGTCCGCGTACGGCCGGGGCGGGCCGTACGTCTCGGCCTCGGGCAGGTACCGGCCCCGTGTCCCCTCGCGCCATCCGCAGGTGACGCGGTACGTTCCCGGCTCGATCCCCAACACCGCCCCTGTCCCCGCCTCTTGCTCGGCCGCCCAGACCACCACGGCCCGGCCGCTGGGCAGTTGGAGTTCACCCATCTCCAGCTCCTCCGTCACGGACGCTCCCGCCGCGCGTCGACGCGGGGCTGGGGAGCCAGGAGCGCGCCAACAGGAGGGTGCCAGCGGGGTCTTGAGCGATCTCCGCACCGCCCTCGCCGTCCATCTCCCAGACCAGGCCGGTGTGTTGACCACGGTCGCCGAAGCGGACGAACGCGGCGTCGAGGTCGTCGTCGGAGGGGTGGACGGCCGACCATGCGCGGGCGTAGACGTCCGCGCCGTCGGCATCGGGGAATCCACGTAGTCGGGGGCGGTCCTGTCCGCGTTTCGAACTACGCGTCGGTCTCGGGGCGTTCGGCGTCGGCCCAGTGCGTGTGGAACGCGCCGGGCTTGTCGGTACGCCCGTAGGTGTGGGCGCCGAAGTAGTCGCGCTGGCCCTGGAGCAGGGCGGCGGGGAGGCGTTCGGCGCGCAGGGTGTCGTAGTACGCCAGCGACGCCGAGAACGCCGGGACGGGGATGCCTCGGCGGGCGGCGGTGGCGACGATCTCGCGCCAGGGGACCTGCGCGTCGGTGATCTCCTGGGCGAACTCCTTCTCGGTCAACAGGCTGACCAGTGCGGTGTCCTGGGCGTAGGCGGCGCGGATGCGG
>NZ_JBTYMC010000105.1:0-20564 GCF_054880855.1 Streptomyces sp. S6
CTCGTCACCGCGAAGCGGCGCTCACGGTGAGCGCCGCGGCCGGGTTCGTGCCGGTCCTCGTACGGCGGCTGCTCCGGCGCACCCGGGGGAGGCTCGCCGCCGACGGGTGACCCGCACCCCACGATGATCGTTACGGCGGCATGAGAACGATGACCCGCCGCTCCGCCGTCCGCTGCGCCCTCAGCACCCTGCTGGCCACGGCCGCCACCCTCACCCTCGCCGCCCCCGCCGCGCCCCGCGCCTCGGGGGACCTGACCTTCGACCAGCAGGTGCTGGACCGCAGCAACTACCACCGCGCCCACCACGGCGTCCCCGCACTCACCCTCGACCCGACGATCAGCGCCTGGGCCCAGGAGTGGGCCGACCAGATCGCCAGGACCGGGCAGTTCGAGCACCGCCCGCACAACAAGTACGGCGAGAACCTCCACTACACCTGGCGCTCGGACGGCACGGCCCCGACCGCGACCGACGTCGTCGACGGCTGGTACAACCAGGTCCGCGCCTACACCTACTACGGCGGCGAACCCGACATGGCCACCTTCAAGAACTGGGGCCTGTTCAGCCAGCTGGTGTGGAAGTCCTCCGCCCGCATCGGCGTCGGCATGGCGCGGACGAACGGCAAGACGTACGTCGTCGTCGACTACGACCCGTACGGCAACGTCGCCGGCCGGTACGCGGAGAACGTCCTGCCGCCCCGGTGACACACTGACCCCATGTCCACTCTCTTCACCCGCATCCTCGACGGCGAACTCCCCGGACGTTTCGTCTGGGAGGACGAGCAGACCGCCGCGTTCCTCAGCATCGCCCCCCTCACCCCGGGCCACACCCTCGTCGTGCCCCGGCAGGAGGTCGACCGCTGGACCGACGCGGACGGCGAACTCCTCGCCCACTGCGTGTCCGTGGCGCAGAAGATCGGCCGCGCGGTCCAGCAGGCGTGGGACGCTCCCCGGGCCGCCCTGATCGTCGCCGGCTTCGAGGTCCCCCACCTGCACATCCACGTCGCCCCCGTCTGGGGCATGGGCGACTTCGACTTCAGCAGGGCCGAAGTGGAGAAGGACGAGACCAAGCTGGACGACGCGGCCGACCGGATCCGCACGGCCCTGCGGGAGCTGGGCTACGTGTAGGTCCCGGTACCCGGGTCACGGCCGGAACACGAGTTCCGGGTGGCCCGGACCGGGTCCGTCGAGGACGGGCGCGGGGCGTCCGCACAGGTGCAGGCCGAAGAAGGCGAGGAGCAGCTCCCGTTGCAGCGACAGCGAACGGCTCGACTCCAACGCGCCGACGAATGAGGCGAGTTGCTCAGGTGTCGCGCCGATCCGCTCGGCGACCTGGGGGAGCAGGGCGACGTAGTCGGTGAACGAGAAGTGCTTCGACCCCGTCAGCCGGACGAACCGGCGCCACCCCCGCAGCCCCGGCCACGCCTTCAGCCACGTCGGGTCGTCGTCCTGGTCGGCCCCGACGAGCAGCAACGGCCGGTCCACGCCCCGTGAGACGACGTCGCCGAACAGGCTCCCGTCGAGATTCACCCCCGCCCGCACCGGCAGCCCCTCGCTCATCGCCGTCGCGGTGGTCGCCCCGCCCAGCGAATGACCGAACATCGCGACCCGCGAGCGGTCGACGGGCCCGGCCACCCGCTCCAACACCCCCAGCACGTACCGGACGTCGTCCACCCGGACCCGCAGGGCCCGCTCCACGATGCGCCGCGTCTCGTCCTCCGGCAGGTCGTCGGTCAGCTGCGGCATCCCGTACAACTCGACGCGTCCGCCCGGGAATTCGACCTGCCCGGCGTCGTAGGTGTGGTCGATCGTGACGACCACGTACCCGTGACTGGCGAGATCCTCGACGAGCGACAGGCTCGACGTGCGGTGCTGTCCGTGCCCGTGGGAGTAGAGGACCACCGGCAGGCGCCCGCCCCCCGTCCACGCGGGCGCGTCCGGCACGGCGTGCGACATCGGCAGGGTCACGTACCCGGCGGGCAGCAACCCCGCCTTCTGGAACTCCCGTGCCGCCCCCGCCGTCATCCACGGCGCGAGGCGCCGCCCGGCCCGCGCGGCGGGGTACCAGACCTGGACCATGAACTCCCGCACGGCCTTCGACGGCACCCAGGGATCCCGCCGGGAGCGGTCCACGAGCCGCAGGGACCGGGTCCCGATCGCGTGCCGCCCCGTCGGCCGGGGCAACACCAGCCGCAGCGGCGGGAGTCGGCCTGTGAGCGCCGACGCGGGGGACGCCGTCGACAGTGCGGCCAGGGCCACGCCGCCACCGGCGATCAGCAGCCTGCGCCGGGTGGGTTTTCCGTGATCAGCAGTCATGATCCGAGTATCGGAGGCGTTCGGGGCCGGTGCGCATGACGTCTGTCATCACGTTCGGTGACAGACATCAGGCCCCGGCCGGGTACCGGCCTTCGCCGCGCCCGGCGTGAAAACATGTACGGGCAGGGGCGATTCACCCCCGGGAACGCCGGGCCCGAGAGCGCGGGGCCGTGGGACGAGTGGAGTGTGGAGCGGTGACGCGAGTATTGATCGTCGGAGGCGGGATCGCGGGCGCGGGGGCGGCGCTGGCGCTGGACCGGGCGGGCGTGGACGTGGAGGTGTACGAGGCGCATCCGGACGCGGCGGAGGACCTCGGCGCGTTCCTCACGCTGGCCAGCAACGGGATGCGCGCGCTGCGGGAGATCGGCGCCACCGACGCCGTCACCGCGCTCGGGTTCCCGCTGCGGGCGATCCGCCTCCTGGAACCGTCGGGCGCGCAGTCCGCCCACGCGCCGATGGGCGAGGCCCGGGACCCGGCGCTGAACTTCCGCTGCCTGCGCCGGGGCGAGTTCGCCGTCGCCCTCCAGCGGGAGGCCGTCCGGCGGGGGATCGCGGTGCGGTACGGCGCCCGGCTGACCCGCGTCGAGGAGGGGCCCGACGGGATCACCGCCCACTTCGCCGACGGCTCCACCGCCACCGGCGACCTGCTGCTCGGCGCCGACGGACTGGGCTCGGTCGTCCGGGACACGGTCGCCCCCGGCGTGCGGCCGGGCTACTCCGGCCAGCACGTCTTCTACGGCTACACCCGCGACGTCGCACCGGCCACCGACACCGACTGCATCACCATGGTCCGCGGCAGCGAGGCCGCGTTCGGTTTCGCCTGCTCACCGGACGGCGAGACCTACTGGTTCGCCCGCGTCGGCGGCGACCCCCTCACCGCGCAGGCGATCGCCGACGGTACCCCCGCAGGCTGGCGCGACCTCCTCGTCCCCCTCCTGCGCAAGGACCCCACCCCCGCCGCCGACCTCGTCGCCGGTACCCCCGGCCGGCTCATGGTCACCAACGCCACGGAACTCCCCGTCGGCATGCCCTGGCGCTCCGGCCGCGCCCTGCTCCTCGGGGACGCGGCCCACGCGGCGTCGCCCGCGACCGGCCAGGGCGCCTCGATGGCCCTGGAGGACGCCGTCGTCCTCGCGAAGTGCCTGCGCGACCTCCCCGGCACGGAGCCGGCCCTCGCCCGCTACGAGTCGCTGCGCCGCCCCCGCGTCGAGCACAACATCGTCACCAGCGGGGCGATGTCACGCGGCACGTACACCGGGACCGATGCGAACGGCCGTCCCGTCGGCAAGACCCGCCCCGGCGACGAGACCCTCGCGGAACTGCTGGACTGGGAGGCGGACATCAGCGGATTCCCGGTGGGCTGACCCGGAACCGCCCACCTCGAAGCCCCCGACGGGCCCTGCCTGTCGGGGGCTTCACGCATGTCCCGGTGCGGCAATTCCGGTGACCCTGTTGACGTCACCGGTTAAACCGGTGACGATACTCGTGTGTCACCGACCCAGCGCGAAGGGATCTCCACATGATCGGCAGGCGTACCTTCACCAAGGCCGCGGGGGCGGGAGCGGTCGCCGTCTCACTCACCGGCGTCCAGAAGGCATCCGCCGCCTCCCCCGGCTTCCCGCACATCAAGCAGGTCAGAGCCGGTCTCCTGGACATCGGATACGCCGAACTCGGTCCCGCGCACGGCCCCGCCGCGATCCTGCTGCACGGCTGGCCCTACGACATCCACAGCTACGCCGAGGCCGCCCCGCTCCTCGCGGCGGAGGGCTACCGGGTGATCGTCCCCTACCTGCGCGGCCACGGCACGACCCGCTTCCTGTCCGACCGGACGCCGCGCAACGGCCAGCAGTCCGCTCTCGCCGTGGACGTCCTCGCCCTGATGGACGCCCTGAAGATCGAGCGGGCGGTGCTCGCCGGGTTCGACTGGGGCTCGCGGGCCGCCGACATCGTCGCCGCTCTGTGGCCCGAACGCTGCGAGGCGCTCGTCTCGGTGAGCGGCTACCTCGTCGTCGACCGCGCGGCCAACCTCAAACCCCTGCCGCCACGCACCGAACACACCTGGTGGTACCAGTACTACTTCGCCACCGAACGCGGCCGGCTCGCCCTGGAGGACCGCAGCCTCCGCCGCGACCTCGCCCGGTTCGTCTGGGAGACCGTCTCCCCGACCTGGGACTTCGACGACGCCACCTTCGACCGCACGGCGGCAGCCTTCGACAACCCCGACCACCCCGCGATCGTCCTGCACAACTACCGCTGGCGCCTGAGCCTCGCGGACGGCGAACACCGCTACGACGCCCTGGAGAAGCGCCTCGCCACCCGCCCCACGATCGGCGTCCCCGCCATCACCCTCGACCCCGGACGCGACCCCTTCACCGCCCCCGGCGACGGCATGTCCTACCGGGACCGCTTCACCGGCCCCTACGTCCACCGCACCCTCCCCGACGTCGGCCACAACCTCCCCCAGGAAGCCCCGGCCGCCTTCGCCCGGGCCGTCCTCGACGCACACCGCCTCTGACCGGAACAGGAGCAGCACCATGGAACAGCAGCCCGCCCAGGACACCGCCGCCGCACTCCGCCACGCGAGGTTCGGCAAGCTCCCGGAGCGTGTCGCCCACGCCGACCTCGTCGAGGAGCGCCCCGCCGCCCCGCAGGACCCGGCCCGCTTCGCCTACGACCCCGACAACCGCACCCTCGCCTGCCTCGCCCTCGACCTCGGGCTCTGAACCTTGCCGACCCACCCGTCACCGTACAGAATGGTGACGTGAACCTAGCTCACTCGTTCGTCTGCGGAAACCCGGCGCTCGACTTCGCCGCGACCCTCCGCGCCCGCCGCACCCTCCGCTTCGAGATGTTCGTGACCCCGGACCGGCTCACCGCCTGGTACGTCGAGTCCGGTGTCGTCGACGCGGTCTCCCCGGGCGAGGAGAGCGACGTCGAGCAGGCGAAGGCCGTGCGGGAGGCGATCTACCGCCTCGTGACCGCGCGGCGCCTCGGCGAAGAGTACGACGGCTCGGCGCTGACGGTCGTCAACAACGCGGCCCGCGAGCCGGCCGCCGTCCCGCAGCTCACCCCCTCCGGCCGCTGGACGCAGGCGACACCGCGAGAGGCGCTCTCCCTGATCGCCCGCCGGGCCGTCGAGCTGCTCAGCGGCCCGGACGTCCCGCTGCTCAAGGAGTGCGGGAACCCGGAGTGCACCCGCACCTACATCGACCGCTCGCGGGGGACGCGCCGGCAGTGGTGCGGCATGGAGTCCTGCGGCAACAAGATCAAGGCGGCGGCGTACCGGGCGCGGAAGAAGACCACCGCCTGAACATCAGCAGAGCACGTCGACCGAGGTGACCGGAGTGCTACCGCCCAGAGGCCGCCCGGTCCACGCCTCGACACGGTCCCACCTGCCGCCTGAGTCGTTTTTGCCTGGAGGTTTCGTCAATGCGGTTGTTCGCGTCGGGGAGACGGTGCGTCGTCCGGCGTCGGCCCGCACAAGCCGCCCGGCGGTGTCGTCGCCTCACCGCCTGGGCCCTGAAACTTGTCCTGACGCTTGATCCGCCACCGAGACAACCCCGCCAAATGATCTACTCCGCAGACAGCCGCCGACGACCAGCCTGAGCATCCCGAGAACTGGCCACACCAGCCCTTTGACCGGCGGCTTCAAGTTGGCGGAGGCTCGCTGAGTGCACACCCGCTCGGCAACGCGTCTACTCGGCGATGGCAATGCACTGGGCTTGGTGGCGGTGTTCCTTGGGGGGCATGCCGTAGGCGGTGCGGAAGACTCGGGTGAAGTCGGCAGCGCGGGGGAAGCCCCAGCGGGCGGCGATGGTGTGGATGGGTGTGGTGCGCTGAGCCGGGTCGGCGAGGTCGTGGCAGGCTCGTTGCAGGCGCTGGTTGCGGATCAAGGCCGCGACCGTTTCGTCTTCCTGCTGGAAGATGCGGTGAAGGTAGCTGGTGGACATGTTGTGTGCGGCTGCGATGGTGCGCGGGGTTAGTTGTGGGTTATGCAGATTCGCCTGGATGTAGGCCCGGATGCGTAGAACCAGGCCCTGTTGGTGGCTCTCCGGTGGGAGCGAGTTGCCGGCGTCGAGCGCATGGGCGAACAGTGCCGACAGCAGGTCTGCCGCTACGGTTCCCAGTCGGGGTCCGTCGTCGGGCCGGTAGGAGCCGGCGTCCCGGTTCACCTGGGTGAGGAACTGGGCGAGCAGCGCCCCGATACCCTCACGCCCCGATAATCGCCGCATGATCAGTGAGTCGATCGCGTTGTCCGACAGGGGCAGCAGTTTCCGGGGGATGAACAGCCCTGTTCCCAGAATGGTGTCCTCGCGGTGGCTGGTGATCGCCCGTATGAGGTGGGGCCGTGAGGTGTCGTGGAGAACCAGGTCGTACGGTTCGTATTCGGCCTCGTAACCGGAGCTGGAGAGCCCCATCGTCCCGCGCAGGTTGAGCGAGAGATGGTAGAGCTCGGGGTCGGACTGCTGGATCAGCTTCCGCGTTCGCCGCAGTGTGATCGGTGAGTGTTCCATCGTCCACAGTTGTACGACTCCCAGCGCCAGGATGCGCAGCGACGCCGTGGTGTCCGCTGTGCGGTCACCGTCGACGTCCATCGGTACGTGCGCCTTGGAGATGTGCTCGCGCCAACAGGAGAACCTGTCAGGCGCGAGGACATCCCGTGTACAGAAAGCCGTCTCGATCAGCATTTCTTTCCCCTGCGGGTCCTTGATCGGCATGCTTTGCATCGCTGGCTATGCGCAAGAGCACACCTGGTGCGGATGCGTACATGTTGAGTTCCCTGGCGGGATGGGGTCCACACGAGGAGCGGTGGCCTGTGCTGAGGATGGCCGGATCGCGGGCTCGTACACTCGCCGGTCAGCCGACGATCCCGAAGCGGCGGGTTTTGCTGGTGATGTACGGGGTGACGGAGGCCAGGTCCACCGGATCCTCCCGCCTCTCGTCGATGAAGTCGTTCACCGCCTTCGTGATGTCCACGGAGGTATGAAGAATGAGGCAGTTCGCCGGCGGCTCGTTGGACTTGATGGTCTTCTCTTGGTGGTCCGGATCGTTGTCCTGGAGCATGTCGGAGGCGGACATCAACCAATGAGGTTTTCTCAGCGAAATGATCTCCATGGGGCGGGCGGAGCGGCATGGATCGGGCCTGCGACATCGGTGTCTCCCGGGCCACCGGCTACCGCTACCTGCACGAAGGCATGACGCACGTCGTCCTGGACGGCACCCTCATCGAGTCGGACCCCCTCGCGGGCGTCCGCGACAACGGCAACGACCTGTGGTTCAGCCGGAAACACCAGGCGTTCGGCGGCAACATCCAGTTCCTGTCCGCCCCGGACGGCGCCCCCTTGTGGGTCTCGGACGCCGAACCCGGCCCCACCCCCGACATCACCGCCGCCCGCATCCACGCCCTGCCCGCCCTGTACAAGGCCGCCGCCAAGGGCCGCTCCGAACAGGTCCTCCACATCGACACACGTACCACAAATTCCCTGATCAGAGGCGTCCGAGCCCTCGGCGAGCGCACCGCCGCCGAACTCAAGGAACGCCGGCGCGCACTCAAGCACGTCACCATCGGCCCCAGCCGGATCGGCGACATCACCCGCGCCGCCCTCGTCCTCGACAAAATCTGGAAGTGATCTTCATTGAGGAAACCTCAGTGACCACCGGAACCACGCGCTCACGTCAGTCCGAGTAGACGTATCTCCAAGCCAACTGAGGACCCATCGCTAACGACACCTCATGCTGTACACCGGCAGGATGGTGATGACCCCGCCGACGAAATAAGGAAAAGGTACGGGGCGTATCCACATCACCAGCCGAAAGGAGTATGCCTTGAGCATGCGTATCGGTCGTTTCGCCGCAGGCGCGATGGCACTTGCCTCCGCCGCCATCATGGCGACCTCGGGAATCGCCGCTGCCGGCGGCACATCCGGCATCGGATCGGACCACGTGTATTCCGGGCGACAGGACACGCCATCCGTTCTTCTGCACAAAGGGATCGGTGTGGCGGAATACCAGTACCGCATTTCCGTGTACACCGGCGACAGGTCGGGTGCCGGCACCGACGCGAACGTCTACATCACCATCTACGGCGCCAGGGGTGTCGCAGGACCGATCAAACTCGACAACTCCGAAAACAACTTCGAGCGCGGCAAGACCGATCGCTTCACTCTCGGTCTCCCCGACGTCGGCCGAGTCCAGCGCATCAACATCCGCCACGACAACAGCGGTGAGAAACCTGGCTGGTACCTGAACAAGGTCACGATCGACGTCAATGGCGACCACCCCAAGTTCCCCTGCAACCGGTGGCTCGCCACGGACGAAGATGACAAGAAGACCGAGGTGAACCTTTCACGCGCCTGAGCACCATTACCTTCCGACCTGGTGGGGATTACGGGACGGATGGGTCGTGCCCGGCGATCGCGGCGAGTCGTTGTGGCGTGGTCACGGTGAGAGGGGCGGCCGGGCTCTTGTGCCGGGGTACCAGTCGGCGAAGTCCTCGTCGCACCACAGCCCATCACCTCGACAGCTCTATCGGTCGGCGGAAACCACACGAGCATGCCCGTCGATTTTGCTGCCGCACCGGGAAACTCCAAGATCCCTGACAGAGTCAGCTCGGGCGAGGCCGATCTACTGTGGAGCCCATGAGCATGCGCGTGGTCGTCATCGGAGGCAGCGGACACATCGGCACCTTCCTCGTGCCCCGGCTGGTCAGGGCCGGGTACGAGGTGGTCAGCGTCAGCCGGGGGAGCAGGGGAGCGTACGTCGGTGCTCCCGAGTGGGAGCAGGTGCGGCAGGTCGTCGCCGATCGGGACGACCCCGAATTCCCGGACCGGATCGCGAAGTTGGGCGCGGACGCCGTCGTCGACCTCCTCTGCTTCACCCTGGAGTCGGCCACCGCGCTCGTCGAGCGGCTCCGGGGTGAGACCGGGCATCTGGTGCACTGCGGGTCCATCTGGCGTTACGGGCCGAGCCTCAGGGCGCCGATCTCCGAGGAGACAGGGACGGCCGCCGAGGGGGAGTACGGGATCCAGAAGGACCGCATCGCGCGGATGCTGGCGGAGGAGACCGCGTCCGGGGGGCTGGTGACGACGTCCCTGCACCCCGGGCACATCGTCGGCCCCGGCTGGCACCCGATCGGCCCGCTCGGCAACCTCGACCCCGAGGTGTGGGCCACCCTCTCGGCCGGGCGCCCCCTGCGGGCCCCCGGCAGCGGCTCCGAGTTCATGCACCACGTCCACGCCGACGACGTCGCGCAGAGCTTCGAGCTGGCCGTCGCACACCGGGACGCGGCGGCGGGGGAGGGGTTCCTCGTCACCGCCCCCACCGCCCTGAACGTCCGCGGCTACGCCGAGATCGCCGCCGGCTGGTTCGGGAAGACCGCCACCCTGGAGCCGGTCGGCTGGGAGGAGTTCCGCGACTCCACCACCCCGGAACTCGGCGACACGAGCTGGGAGCACCTCCGCCGCAGCCACTGCTTCAGCATCGAGAAGGCCAGGACGATCCTCGGCTACACCCCCCGGTACGAGCCGGAGGAGGCATGCCTGGAATCCGTGCGGTGGCTCGTCGAGCACGGTGAACTGGAAGTGGCGGGGCCGCTCGTCGTCTGACGAGTCACGGGGTGCGGAAACCCCGGAACGTCACCTGCCTGCGGGTCGTGAAGCCGAGGCGTTCGTACAGGGCGCGGGCGCCGGTGTTCGCCTCGGCGACGTGCAGGAAAGGCCGTTCACCCCGGGCGAGGACACGCGCGGCGAGGGCGTCGACCAGACGGGCGGACGGAGCCGCTCCCCGGCCATCGCCACCAGCGCGCCGCCGTCCCGGACACCGAGGTACGTGCCGAGATCGACCGTCCGCTTCCAGAACGGCCCCGGGCGGGTCCGCTCGACGAGGTCCAGCATCTCCGGGACGTCCGCCGCGCCCAGCTCGACGACACCGTCGGCCTGGGCCTGGCTCGTGCCGGTGAGGGCGGCGGCGGTGCCGAGGGTGAGTGCGGCGACGCCGCGGAGGATTGTGCGTATGGACCGGCCTTTCCTGCTTCGGGGTTCGAAGACGCCTCGAACCCTGGGGAGAGGAGCGGCCCGGGTGGTCCTGACGGATGTCAGGGTGCGAGGCGGAAGGTGAGGCAGGCGACGAGGGTGGTGTCGTCGACACGCGTGCCCAGCCCCTCCCAGTAGCCGCGGTGCGTAGCGCGCCACTCCTCCAGGGAGGCGTCGCCCTCGCCCTCGGCGGCGGCGTGCTCCCAGGGGACCTCGGCGAAGGGCAGGACGCGGACGCCGGTGATCTCGATCGTGCCGGCCGGGCGGCCCTCGGGGTCCACGAGGGCGAGGCGCTCACCGACGGTCTCCAGGGTCTCGCCCTCCCGGGCGTAGTCGTCGAACAGGCCGGTCGTCGCGGTCTTCTCCCCGGACAGGGCCAGGGAGTTGAGGCGGACGCGCAGGTCGTCCGGTGTGCCGAGTTCCATGGTCCGCAGGCCGTCGATCCTGGGCCACGCCATCGCGGTTCCCCTTCCTTTCGGCGGATGCCGGAATCGGCACCCGCCATTGTTGTTACCATGCGTGGTCGTGACGCGTGGGCGGACACGGGAGGTGGGGGGCCGTTGAGTACGCCGCTGTATCAGCTGAAGGCCGAGTTCTTCAAGACGCTCGGGCATCCCGCCCGGATCCGCGTCCTGGAACTCCTCAGCGAGCGCGAGCACTCCGTGGCCGAGATGCTCCCTGAGGTCGGCATCGAACCCGCCCACCTGTCCCAGCAGTTGGCGGTGCTGCGCCGCGCGAACCTCGTGGTCAGCCGCAAAGAGGGCTCGACCGTCCACTACTCCCTGACCAGCCCCGACGTCGCCGAACTCCTGCGGGTCGCCCGCGTGATCCTCTCCGGCGTCCTCGCCGGCCAGGCGGAACTCCTGGCGGACCTCCAGTCGCGCGGCGCGTGAGGGGCCGTCAGTCCTCCGGCGTCTCGGGGTCCTCCCCGGTCTCCACGCCATGGGCGCGGGCGATGCGCAGGGCGTCGTCCAACTCGTCCTGAGCGACGGCGGTTTCGTACGCGTCGTCCTCGCGGAGCGCCGCCGCGAGCCGTTCGCGTGCCGCTCGGACCCGTTCACGCAGCGCCTCGGCGAAACCGCTCACCAGGCCCCCCTTCCTGACGTGACCTGTGTGGTCGGTGAGTTGCCGAATTGCTGAGGATGGCAACTCGCCGCATCGTACCGGTTCCGGTCCGCGATGTGGTTGACGCGTCACCTTGATGGTTCTAGGGTTCTAGTTGAAGCGTGAACTACAACTCCTCGGAGGGCACCATGAACGCCAAGAAGGTCATCGCGGTCGCCGGAGCCACGGGTGCGCAGGGCGGCGGGTTCGCGCGGGCGGTGCTGGCCGACCCGGAGTCCGGGTTCGCGGTCCGCGCGCTGACCCGCGACCCCGAGGCGCCGGCCGCGAAGGAGCTGGCGGAGCTGGGCGCCGAGGTCGTACGGGCCGACTTCGCCGACGAGGCGAGCGTGCGGGAGGCGTTCGAGGGGGCGTACGGGGCGTTCCTGGTGACCAACTTCTGGGCGCACATGTCGGCGGCCACCGAGACCGCCGAGGCCGAGGTGCTGGTCAGGGCGGCGAAGGCGGCCGGACTCCAGCACGTCGTCTGGTCGACACTGGAGGACACCCGCGAGCTGCTGCCGCTGTCGGACGAGCGGATGCCGGTGCTCCAGGGCGAGTACAACGTGCCCCACTTCGACGCGAAGGGCGCGGCCAACCGCCTCTTCACCGACGCCGGTGTCCCGACGACCTTCCTCAACACCACCTACTACTTCCAGGGCTTCCTGGACGCGTTCGGCCCCAAGCGCGCCGACGACGGCGTCCTCACCCTCGCCCTCCCGCTGGCCGACGGCAAGCTCCTCGCCGGCGTGGACGCCGCCGACATCGGCCGCACGGCCCTCGCCCTCCTCAAGGGCGGCGAGCGGTACATCGGCGAGACCGTCAGCCTCGCGGGCGACCACCTCACCGGCGCCCAGTACGCCGAGAAGCTCTCCACGGTGTTCGGCGAGCCCGTGCGCTTCGAGTCCGTCCCGTACGACGTGTTCCGCTCCCTCGGGATCCCCGCCGGGGACGAGATCGGCAACATGTTCCAGTACTACGGCGACTTCGAGCGGGAGTTCACCGGCGCGCGCGACCTGGCCCGACTGCGGGAGCTGAACCCCGAGCTGCGGAGCTTCGACGCGTGGCTGGCGGAGAACGCGGCGAAGTTCGGCGGGTGACATGTCAACAAATGAGGCGTTCTCGCGGTGATCCGTCAACCTCGTGTATTAAGCCGAGAATGCGACCTGGTGTCCCGACAGCAGAAGGGTGCCTCTCACCTGCGATGATCTGGACTGTCTAGTGTCCTGAGTCGTTAGTTCGCTTGCGGTTGTAGGGTGGGGTGATGCCTGGCCCGAAGCCGTTGCCGCTGGAGTTGTCCGATCACGAACGCCGGGTGCTGCGGGGCTGGTTGCGCAAGCAGACCGCCTCGCAGGCGCTGGTGTTGCGGTCGAGGATCGTGCTGGCATGCGCGGAGGGCCTGCCGAACGCGCAGGTCGCGGATGACCTGGGGGTCTCGCGGGAGACGGTGCGCAAGTGGCGGTCCCGGTTCGCCGCGGACCGGCTGGAAGGTCTGGTGGACCGGCCGCGTCCGGGAGCCCCGCGGAAGATCACGGACGAGCAGGTCGAAGCCCTGGTCGCCAGGACGCTCGGCCAGGCGCCACCGACGGGTGATTCGCACTGGTCGACGCGCTCGATGGCCGGGGCGGCGGGCATGTCGCAGTCGGCCGTCTCGCGGATCTGGCGGGCGTTCGGCCTCAAGCCACACATTGTGGAGACGTGGAAGCTGTCGACCGACCCGCAGTTCGTGACCAAGGTCCGTGACGTGGTGGGTATTTACCTGTCTCCGCCGGAGAACGCCCTGGTCCTCGCGGTGGACGAGAAGTCGCAGATACAGGCCCTGGACCGAACTCAACCGGTGCTGCCGATGGCACCGACCACGCCGGCGAAGATGACCCACGACTACGTCCGGCACGGCACGACCAGCCTGTTCGCCGCCCTGGACATCGTCTCCGGCTCGGTCATCGCCCAGCACTACCGCCGCCACCGCCACCAGGAGTTCCTCCGCTTCCTGAAGGTCATCGACGCCGCCGTCCCCAAGAACCTCGAACTCCACCTGATCCTGGACAACTACGCCACCCACAAGACCGAGCCGGTCAAGAAGTGGCTGCTCAGACACCCCCGCTTCCACCTGCACTTCACCCCTACCTCGGCGTCCTGGCTCAACCTCGTCGAACGCTGGTTCGCCGAGCTGACCTGCCGCAAACTCCGCCGCTCGGCCCACCGAAGCGTCGTCGAACTCGAACGGGACATCCGCGGCTGGATCAACGAGTGGAACAAGAACCCCAGGCCGTTCGTCTGGACGAAGACCGCCGACGACATACTCAACACCCTCGCCGCATACTGCACACGAATTAATGACTCAGGATACTAGGCGATGGGGAAGTCGAAGTAGGTGTCGGGGTACGGCTCGTCGGTGCTGCCCCGGCTGTGGGCCGAGCGGGCGGCCACGTAGCCGCAGGTGAACATCTCGGTTCTGTCGATGTCCGGGCAGTGGCGGGCCTTCGTGCGGCCGTCCTCCGGCTGCCGCGACCAGCGCAGGAAGTGGCCGACCGCGCGCTGGGGGCGGTGGTGCCGACGATCCGGTTGGCGAGACAGCCGTCCACGGGCAGGCCGGTGAAGTTGTCCCAGGCGGCGTACTGGGGCGTTCACCAGCCGACGCGCGCCGCCACCGGGAGATGGTCGCTGCCCGTCCGCGGCAGCAGCCACGCGCTTCTCGGGTCCACGCCGCGCGTCAGGATCTGGTCGATCCGGGCGACCGGGAACGCCGCCGGCCAGCTGAAGCCGAAGCCCTTGCCCGCCACGTCCTGGACCGAGCGCAGCCGGGCGGTGATGCCGGTGAAGACGCGGTCGTCCAGGGTGCCGTTCAGGTCGCCGAGCAGGACGACCCGCTCACTGCGCTCGGCGGCGAGGACGCTGCCGAGCGCCTGGACGTTGCGGTCCCGGGAGGCCGTCGCGAAGCCCTGGGGGGTCACCCGGACGGACCCCAGGTGGACCACGTACACCGTGAGCGGGCCGTGGCTCGTCGTCACCGTGGTGCGCAGGGCCCGGTTGGCGGGGAGCTTCTCGGCGGCCGACTTGCCGGCGCCCAGCGGACCGGCGTCCTGCTGGATGTCGACCGGCCGGGTGTCCGACAGCGGCAGCCTGCTCCACACGCCGACCGTCCCCAGCACCGAGTGGTACGGGTACGCCGCCGCCAACTCCCGCTCGTAGACGCCCCGCGCCTGCGCGGTGATCTCCTCCAGCGCGAGCACCTGCGCGCCGGACCGGGCCAGAGCGCGCGCCGTGCCCGCCGGGTCCCGGTTCTCGGCGCTGACATTGTGGCTGACCAGCGTGAGGTCACCGCCCGACCGGGACCGGTCCCCGAGCAGCCCCCCGAAGAGGCTCAGCCACACCGTCACCGGCAACAGCAGCGCGACCAGTGCCGAGGGGGAGCGCCGCCACAGCGCGGCCACCAGTAGCACCGGCACACCGAGGCCGGACCACGGCAGGAACGTCTCCACCAGACTGCCGGTCCCGGCCAGGTCGGGCAGCTGCGCGTGCAGCGGCATGAGCAGGCCCAGCGCGAGCGCGGCCACGACGAGCACGGGGCCACGGCGCCACAGGGCGGGGCGGAGGAGGGGGTGGACTGCGCGCGGGCTCTCGGGGGTGACGGGTGCGGGGTCCTCCCGTGCCGACGGGACCTGCACCTGCACGTGCACCTGCGAGGGAGCGCCGTCCCCTGTTCGAGTCATGTCGTCAGCCGACACGCCCCCCTGTTGCCAGGGCGTATGCGCTTCTCGATACGCGGACGATACGCACCGGCTCGTAGCCTTGACCCATGCGTGTCTTGATCGTCGAGGACGAGCCCTACCTGGCGGAAGCCATCCGAGACGGCCTGCGGCTGGAGGCGATCGCGGCCGACCTCGCGGGGGACGGCGACACCGCCCTGGAGCTGCTCGGCGTCAACACCTACGACATCGCCGTCCTCGACCGCGACATCCCCGGCCCCTCCGGCGACGAGGTCGCCCGCCGGATCGTCGCCTCCGGCAGCGGCACCCCCATCCTCATGCTGACCGCCGCCGACCGCCTCGACGACAAGGCGTCCGGGTTCGGACTCGGCGCCGACGACTACCTCACGAAACCCTTCGACCTGCGCGAACTCGTCATGCGCCTGAGAGCACTCGACCGCAGGCGTGCCCACAGCAGGCCGCCCGTCCGGGAGATCGCGGGCCTGCGCCTCGACCCGTTCCGCCGGGAGGTCCACCGCGACGGCCGGTACGTCGCGCTCACCCGGAAACAGTTCGCCGTCCTCGAAGTCCTCGTCGCCGCCGAGGGAGGCGTCGTCAGCGCGGAAGAACTGCTGGCGCGGGCGTGGGACGAGAACGCCGACCCGTTCACCAACGCCGTGCGCATCACCGTCTCGGCGCTGCGCAAGCGGCTCGGGGAACCATGGCTCATCGTGACCGTGCCGGGGGTCGGGTACCGGATCGGGGGAGAGGAGCGTGGATAGGGAACCCGGACCGAGCCTCCGCCTCAAACTCACCCTCAGCTACACGGGGTTCCTGCTGCTGGCGGGCGGCATCATGCTCGTCGCCGGCTGGTTCTTCCTGACGCGTGTGAATCACGTCGGGATCATCTTCGCGCAGGACTACCGGCTCTCCGTCGTCCGCGCCTTCGCCCCCGTCGGCGCCGTCACCCTGCTGTTCCTGCTGGTGTTCGGCCTCGTCGGCGGCTGGTTCCTCGCCGGGCGGATGCTCGCCCCGCTGAACCGCATCACGCACGCCACCCGGCTGGCCGCGAACGGCTCGCTGTCGCACCGCGTCGGACTGCCGGGCCGCGCCGACGAGTTCAGGGAACTCGCCGACGCGTTCGACACGATGCTCGTCCGCCTCGAAGCGCACGTCGCCGCCCAGCGCAGGTTCGCCGCCAACGCCTCCCACGAGCTGCGCACCCCGCTGGCCGTCTCCAAGTCCCTGATCGACGTGGCCCGTTCGGACCCCGGCCACGACCCGGCGGCCGTCCTCGACCGCCTCCACACCGTCAACACCCGGGCCATCGACCTCACCGAGGCGCTGCTCCTGCTCGCCCGCGCCGAACAGAAGACGTTCACCCCGGAACCTGTCGACCTGTCCCTCCTCGCGGAAGAGGCCGCCGAGACCCTGCTCCCCCTCGCGGAACGCCACGGCGTCACCCTGGAGACGACCGGCGACATCACCCCGGCGACCGGCTCACCGGCGCTCCTCCTCCAGCTCGTCACCAACCTCGTCCAGAACGCGATCGTCCACAACCTCCCCGCGCACGGCGCCGTCCGCGTCCACACCGCCGTCCGCCCCCACACCGTCCTGCTCACCGTCGAGAACACCGGCGAACACCTCACCCCCGACCTCGTCGCCACCCTCACCGAACCCTTCCAGCGCGGCACCGAACGCGTCCACTCCGGCCACGCGGGCGTGGGCCTCGGCCTGGCCCTCGTCGCCACGATCACGCAGGCGCACGACGGCAGGCTCACCCTCGCACCGCGAGCCGAGGGCGGCCTGCGCGTCGTGGTCGAACTCCCCGGGGTTCAGCCCACGGTGTAGGTGTACGGGATCCCGATGAGCTCGGAGCCTTCCCCGAGCGCCGAGTCGGTGTCGATGTAGACGGTTCCGTGGACGACCGTGCCGGCGGGCGCGGTCGGTGTGAGAGTCAGGTGCATCGTCGCCGTCCTGCCGGGAGCCGCCCGGACGCTGTCGAAGTCGGCGTTCAGGTCCCAGTAGTCACCGGTGGAGGCTTTCGCCGCCGGGTCGAACGCCTGGGTCGTGGCGGTGAGCGTGACCTTCGCGGTGCCCGTCCCGGCGGGCTTGTCCGGGAAGGGACCCCGGTCGGTGACGTCGGTGGTCCACTGTCCGGAGGCCAGTTGGCCGGCGAGGGCGGTGGCGACCGTGGTGCCGCCCTCGCCGGGCCGCCCGAACACCCCGGGGGCGCCGGTCCAGGGGTAGACGTCCAGGTCGACCGGGTGGCCGGCGCTCGCCGTGGCGGTCAGCCGGGTGGTGTGCGAGGGCACGTTCCAGGTCGGGCCGCCCCCGTCGATCTTCGCCGTCCCCGACTGGTCCGCGCCGAACTGGGCGACGCCGATCTCGGCCGGGGTGTCGAGCCGCGGGTCGAGGAAGTAGTTCCGCGCGGACGAACCGGAGTTGGTCACCCGGACCGGGACGGTGAGCGAGCTGCCGCGCCTGAGGACGCGGGACGGGCCGGAGGGCAGACCCGGGGCCGACGCCGTCACCGCGTCGAAGCGGACCTTCCCGGTGACCTGCTGGCTGAACACCTTGCCGCTGACGGCGTCGGGCAGCGCGACGATCAGGGTCCAGCGCCCGGCGGCCGGACGGTTCACGGTGAGGCTCGCGAACTTCGCCGGAACGCTGTGCTCCTCCGCCGTGCGGTCGGTGTCACGGGCGAGGACCTGCCCGTCGGGGCTGATCAGGTAGTAGACCAGGGCCGCTGCGGGGTCCCCGGCCGTGAGGTCGACGGTCAGACCGCGCCTGCCCGCCGGCACGTCCAGGTAGAAGGCGCTGGTCTGGCCGACGTCCCGGCCCACCCCGCCGGTGACGGTGGCGGCGAAGGACGTGCCGACGGGGACCAGCGTCCTGCGGGCCACCGGGAGGGACAGCCGGGTACCGGCGTCGGACGCGAACTGGAGGGAGAACGGCGCGTCACCGGCCGCACGCGGCAGCGGGACCCGCACGGGGAACCGGGCGGTGCCGCCCGCCGGGACCACCCGCGTCTGCTCCGGCACCCCGGCGGAGGTGTACCGGTGACCGGTCAGGCGGACGGTGACCGGGCCCCGGTAGCCGCCCGGCTTCAGCGGCTTGTCCTGGAGGTGCATCCGCCCGTTGTTCCACACCACCTTGACCGTCCAGGCGCCGGGCAGCGGGTCGTGGACGTCGACGTGCTGATAGTTGCTGTTCTTGCCGGTGCCGTCGTAGTCGTAGCTGACCTGCGTCAGCCGTCCCCGCGGATCGACCAGGACCAGCGCGAGCTTCCCGGAGTCCGCGGTGCCGGGCCACACCATCTCGGCGTCCAGCAGCGGGGTGCCCTCGGGGACCCGGACGGTGAACGGCCGCGCGGCGAGCACACCTTCGCGGTCGTCCCCGGCGAGCGGTGCGCCGACGGTGACCTCGCGCCGGTCGCCGAAGGTCTGGGCGCCGACCGTGCGGGAGGTCAGGGTGACCCGCTGCGGGCGGGCGGCGGTGTTGGTCAGGGAGACAGCCGTGTCCTGCGTGCTCCCCGGCTTGCCGATGACGTTCAACTGGCCCGTGGACGGGATCAGTGCGGCGCCGCTCGACCGTGCCGCGCGGACGGCCGAGACGGTGTCGAGGAGTCCCGCGCCCTGCTCGGCGGCGGGGGCGCGCAGGTCCTTCGCGGTGCCGGTCAGGAGCCGCTTGACGAGGTCCGGTGCGGGCCGCTGCCCGCCGTGCGTCTCCTTGTACGCCTGGATGACGTCGGCCGCCGCGCCGGCCACGAACGGCGCCGACTGGCTGGTGCCGCCGAACACCTGGGTGGCCAGGGCGCAGTCGCTCCAGCGCGGGGCGTGCGTGCAGGCGGACAGTCCGGCCATGCCGGGGGCCACCAGGTCGACCAGCTTGTCGCCCGGGGTCGGGCCGCCGGAGGACAGCGCGGTGATGTTGTCGCTCGTCCACCTCGGGTAGCCGAAGCCCTGCGCCACCAGCCGGAACGACGTGGTGGCGCCCACGCCGATCACCTTCGGGTCACTGGCCGGTGAGCCGACCGTGCCGGACGTCCCCGAGTCGCCGCTGGAGGCGACCACCGTCACCCCGGCGGCGATCGCGGCGTCGTCGGCCAGCCGGATGGGGTCGGTGGCCGCGTCGGGGTAGGTGTTCGAGCCGAAGGACTGGCTGAGGACGTCGGCGTGGTGGTCCACCGCGTACTCGATGGCCCGGATGAACCCGGAGGCCCAGGAGTGCTCGCCGAACACCTTCAGGTCCATCAACTGGGCGCCGGGCGCGAACCCGCGGATCCGGAACGTGCAGCCCTTGGGCAGCTTGGCGTACGGCAACTGCTCGGACAGGTCGTAGGTACGGCTGCCCTGCGCGGCGATGGCACTCGCGTCGCCGAACGCCTCGCCGCCGCCGGTGGGGGCGTCGACGCCGTCGCCGCTGAAGTCCTGACGGTCGGTGACCACATGGGTGCCGTCGGGGCGGACGAACTCGGGGTTGTCCGCGTCCATGCCCTCGGCGAAGAAGGCGACCTTCACGCCCTTGCCGGTGGCGGTGCGGTGCGCGGCGTCGGTGTGCGTGAGCTGGAGGGCCTCGGGTTCGAGGGCGGGCTGCCGGGAGCAGGTGCCGGTGCCCGGGGTGGTGGTGGCCGCGGTGGCGGCGTGCGTGCCGGGGAGGCGTATCGGGAGGTCCGGCACGACCGCGGCCACGTCACGGTCGCCGCGTATTCGGGCTATGGCGTCCGGCTTCAGGGTGGCCGAGACGGCGTTGATCAGGCTCATGCCGTCGACGCGGGTGGCGCCGCTCTGCCTCAACCGGGCGACGACGGACGCCTGTTCGTCGTCGGCGGCGCGCGGCCGGACCGGGAGGCCGGTGAACTGGTGGCGCATGACGACGATGACGCGTTGCGCGGGGCCGCTCGGGACGGTGCCGGACGCCTGGGCGGGTGGGGCGCCGAAGGGGAGGGCTCCCAGCAGGATCGCGCCCGCGAGCGCCGCCCTTCTTCTGGTGCCGTGTCTTCTGTTGTCGTGCATGGGGAACTCCGCTGGTGGGGGCTGCGGGACGGCCGTCGCCGATGATCATTGGCGGCAACTCGTCAAATCCGTAAGGCATTCGGCGTCAAAGGCTGCTCAAACTTTCAAGTGAGCGGTGCAGGCCGTATGGCGTCGCCCGGGGACCCCCATGGGTGAACCCGGCGTGCGGCGGGTGCGGTCGGCGTGTCCGCGGTGGGCGACCGCCGTTCAAGAGCTGAGCTTGCCGAAACGTTCGTCCGCCGGTTCAGGTCCTCTGCGGGCTTGGCCGTCGTGACGGCCCGATGCCTAGGTGGTTGTGTCGTGGGGTCTGTAGTCGGTACGTCCCAGAAGAAACGTGCGCCGCAGGTGGACGTGCGGCCGGACGCCGTCCGGCGTGTGGTGGTCTCCGTGTCGATGCCGGTGCTGGTGCGCCGC
>NZ_JBTYMC010000106.1:0-20433 GCF_054880855.1 Streptomyces sp. S6
GCTGCTGGTTGTCGATCCACAGCCCCGACATGGTCGTCGAGTGCCCGAACCAACTGCCGCCGCCGTACGTCGACGACGTCAGCCAGCCGCTCTTGGCGTGGAATCCGATCTTCGCCAGCGCCGCCGTGCTCTCGGTGAGCGTCCGGTCGACGCCGGGCGCCATGATCGGGTCCTCGATCGCGCTGCGGCCGTAGCTCTCGATGAACGTGAAGAGCATGTCCTTGCCGCGCAGATCCGGAACGAGCTGCGCCGGGGGTGTGTTGCCGAACTTGTCGTTCTTCGCGATCTTCTTGAACGCGGCCTCGTCCTTCAACGTCGCCTGGACCTGGATGCGTTGGTTGTTCAGCGCGCTCGCGGCACGGTAGGAGGCGAACGGGATACCGGCCACGTTCACGGTGAGGATCGTGCACGTGATCCACGCCGTCCCCACCAACAGCGTGCCACGCGTGGCCAGTTGGACGTCCCGGGCCAGGATGTTCCCGATCCGGATCAGCGCGCCGACCATTCCGGCGAACAGCAGCGCGACGAGGACGACGAGGCCGATCGCCAGCAGGTTCGCCGCCGTCTTGCCCGAGGCGTCCGCCACGTACGACTTCGCGTCGTCGAGCAACTCCCAGTCCAGCACGGGGTTGAAGCTGCGGCCGAGGTAGTCCCGGTACCCCATCTCCAGGGCGTTGACGACGGTCAGCGCCGCCAGGCCGATCCCTCCGACGACCGCGAACCAGAACCGGGGCCGCTTCGGCAGCGCGATCATCAGCGCCGCGACGACGATCGCCTCACCGGGGAACCGGATGAACGTGCTCGGCCTGAACGCCGCGACGGACACCGGCAGGAGGAACGAGACGTACACCAGCGCGACGGACAGCACGGTCCCGGTCCACCACACGATCCGCGCCGCGAGGGGATACCGCTCGCGCCACTCCCGGAGCACGGTGAACCGCTTGCGGGGCGCCTGCGGCGCATCCTCACCGGCGCCCTCACCGGCCTCCTCGACGCCTTCGGCCTTCACCGTGTCCTCGGGCGGCGTCGGTTCCGGCTGTTGACGTGAGCGTGTGGAGACAGGCACCCGAAGGTCCTTCCGTACGGAGCTGAGGCCAAGAAGGCCGGCGGACCCGGTGTGGAGGTCCGGGTCCGCCATCATTTCGTACGGGCTGTGCTCAGGGTGTGTTCATCAGCCGGGGACAGAAATAGGCAAACGCAGGGCAAACGGCGAACCAAGGGTCGAAGAGTCCCCAGGTACCCCCTCCCCGAGAGGTACGCCTGTGTCCCCTCCCGGAGAGCTACGCTCCGCCGACGGCGGTCAACAGTGCCAGCGGCGCCGCGGCCGAGCGGGATTCGCGAACGCACGCGTGCGGGTAGGGGACCGGTACCCCTTGGGTACCCCTCCCGTACCCCGCGAGTACCTCAGGGAGCCGATGCCCGCCCACCGTCGCCGCGTCCACCAGCGCGTGTGCCACGGCCTGGGCCTCGTCGTGCAGCCCGTACCGCGCGAGACCGAGCGTGATGAGCGCGTTGTCGTGCGGCCACACGGACCCCCGGTGGTACGAGAGGGGGTGATACGCGGCCTGCCCGGAGGCCAGCGTCCGCACCCCCCACCCCGAGAAGAAGTCGGGCTCCAGCAGCCGCCGCCCCACCACCTCCCCGTACTCCTTGTCGAGCAGCCCGGACCACAGCAGATGCCCGGCGTCGGAGGCGATGGCGTCGACCTGCCGCCCCTCGCCGTCGAGCGCCAGGGCCGGGAAGGAGGCGTTCGGCATCCAGAAGTCCCGCTGGAAGCGGTCCCGCAGATCCGCGGCGGCCTGTTCGAGGAGCTGGGCGTACGTCTCGTCCGCCCAGGCGGCACGTGATACCCAGGCGGTACGCCGCAGCGCGTCGTACGCGTACCCCTGGGCCCCCGCCGCCATCACGGTCCCCCGGACCCGTGACCCGTCGGCGGAGCAGATCGCGCCGGGGGAGTCCTTCCAGTTCTGGTTGGCGAGCCCGCCCTGGTCGGCGCGGTAGACGAGGTACCCGCGGGAGGAGAGCCCGCCGTGGTCGAGCATCCAGTCGATCGCGGCGCGGGCGTGGGACTCCAGACGGCGGGCGAGCGTGGTGTCCCCGGTCTGCTCCACGTACGCCCCGAGGACGACGAGGAACAGCGGCGTCGCGTCGACGGACCCGTAGTACCGCCCGTAGGGGACCTGCTGGAAGTGCGCCAGCTCGCCGTGCCGCACCTCGTGGACGATCTTCCCGGGCTGCGACACGGCGTGCGGCCCGGTCTCGGTGGCCTGGCTCGCGGCGAGCGCCCGCAGTGTGGCGTTCGCGAGCTGGGGCCGGTAGGGCAGTGCGAACATCGAGGTGAGCAGCGCGTCCCGGCCGAGGAGCGCGAGGAACCACGGTGCCCCGGCGGCCGGCACCCGCAGCTCCTCCCCGTCGGGCCCGACGGCGGGCACCTGGAGCGAGGCGAGGTCGGCGAGCCCCCGGGCACAGGCGGCGGCCAGCTCGGGCCACCCGGTGGGGAACGCGACCCCTTCGACGAACTCCGCCTCGGCTGCGAGGAGTTCCTCGCTGAGCGCGGCCGGCGACCGGGGTACGCGCAGCGCCCGCTTCTCGCCGTGCGGCCGGGCCATCACGCGTAACGTCACCTCGGCCGTGCCGTGCGGCTCCAACTCCAGTGCCCACACGAGCCGTCGGGCCCCGGTCCCGGTCTCCTCGACACCGTCGGGCGCGGGGTCGGCGGTGACCGTCGTACAGGACCGCCACTCGCCGCGCTGGTAGGTGAACTCCACCCCGTCGTCCAGGACATGGCGGCGCCGGACGACGCCGGACTTGGCGTAGGTGCGGTGGTCGGAGCGGAGTTCGAACTGGTCGGTGAAGTCGGCGTCGGCGGTCACCGCGAGCCGTACGGTCGTCGGCACCGGACGGTTGCTGACGACCTTCAGCGTCTCGATGAACGCGCCGTCCCCGACGGCCTGTTCACGGAAGAGCGTGCAGGACGGCGAGTCGCCCCGCCCGCCGCGCGGCACGAGGACACAGCTCGCGGTGTCCCCGGCGGCGACCGGCGTCAGCGCCTCGGGGACGGCCCCGTCGAGCGTGAGCTGCCAGCGGCTCAAGTGCCGTGCGTCGCGCACGAAGAGCCCTTCCAGGGCGGAGCCGGAGCGCACGCCGCTGATGTCCCCGCGCTCCCCGACGGCGGCGAACGTACCGCCGTGCACGAGCAGATGATGTCGGTCCGTCATCCCCGGATCCCTCCCTTGTTCCCCGCGACGGTCATGGCGTGCTCTGACGCCTCGTCAAGTTCCGTGTCGTGCAGCAGATCCAGCGTGAGCGCGGCGGTCCAGCCGAAGCCGGTGGCCCCGCAGGCCGCGCCGGTGTACGGGTCGACGTACTCGGCGAACTCCGAATCGCCCGCAGCCCGCAGGAAGCCGGAGCGCAGGGCGTCGGCCCGCACGCTCTCGCCGTGCTGCCGCAAGCCCCGCTCCAGCAGCCAGCTCGTGTTGAACCAGGCGGGCCCGCGCCAGTACCGGTGCGGGTCGAACGCCTCGCCCAGCAGGTCGTAGGACGGGACGAGCCGGGTGGCCTCCCCGAGCCCGAAGTGCCGCCCGCCCAGGGTCCGTACGAGTGCCGAGGCGACCTCGCGCGGCAGGCCGGGCAGCAGCAGCGGGACCAGTCCGGAGACGCCGCGCTCACGGATCAGGCCGCCGCCGACGACGTCCCGGCAGAAGAACATCCCCTCGGCCGGGTCCCACAGCCGCTCCAGGAGCGCGCCCGTCAGCCGTTCCGCGCGGGCGTGCCGTGCGGTGCCCGTCGCCCCCAACTCGTGGGCGATACGGGCGAGTGCGTGCTCGGAGGCGACGAGGAGGGCGTTGAAGGCGGGGTCCTCGACGGCGAACTCCCCGGCGCCGTCGGCGTATCCGCCGTCCCGGTAGTCGGTCGCGAGGCGGACGTACCGCCCGTAGTCGAGGTCGGTGGGGCGGTCCTCGGGGGCGCCGTGGTCGAGGTCCGCGCGCCGGAAGGACCGCGCGGGAGCGGGCGTGATCCGGGCCAACGGGGCGTCCCAGCAAGGGGAGTTGTCCATGCCCTGCTCCCAGGGGTGGACGACGCAGACCAGCCCGCCGCCGCCCAGGTCGCGCCGGTGCAGCAGATAGCGGTGCCAGGCGGCGAGCCGTGGGTAGACCCGGGACAGGAACCCGCGCGCCCGCGACAGACCGGGGTCGGCGCAGTGCACGAGCCAGGCGGCCAGCGCGTGGACCGGTGGCTGCACGATGCCGGAGGTCTGTACCGTGCGCGGGGCGCCCGCCGGGCGCCCGGCGGCCGAGGAACGCCAGAAGTCGGGGCTCGGGAAGTACGCGTCGAGCGGGACGGAGGGGTTGAAGACGATGTGCGGGATCCGTCCGTCGCCCCACTGGGCCGCCAGCAGCGTCTCCAGCTCGGTCTGCGCGCGCACCGGCGAGACGTGCCTGAGGCCGATCGCGATGAAGGCCGAGTCCCACGACCACTGGTGCGGGTACAGGCTGCGGGAGGGGACCGTCGATGTCCCGGTCCAGTTGTCCCGTAGTACCCGTACGGCCCTGAGGTGCAGCGATTCCGTACCACCCGGATCGTATGCAGTGGTGTGCCCGGCTGTGCGGGCGATGAGCTGGGCAGTGCGATCCACTCGGGGCTCCCCGAAGACGACATGGCTGACCGGCCGGTTCGGTAGTGGCTACCGTAGGGTTACGTCTATTTAACACGCAAAACTCAATATGTAATGCAAGCTGGAGAAACACAAGGGGGTGCGCATGACCGGTCGGACGTCCGCACGGGGTCAGGTTCGGGGTCAGGCGAGCGCCGGAGAACTGCTCGGGCTCGTACGGAGCGGGCGGGCGACGACGCGCGGCGCGCTCCAGCAGATGACGGGGCTCTCCCGGGCCACCGTCGGCCAGCGGCTGGACCGGCTCTTCCGGGCCGGCTGGCTGCGCGAGGGCGCCGGAGGCCCGGTCGACTCCCCGCTGGGGGGACGGCCCTCCATCACCCTGGAGTTCGACGACGCGCACGCCGTGGTCCTCACGGCGGACCTGGAGACCCGGCACGCCCGCGCGGCCGTCCTCTCCCTCACGGGCGAGGTACTCGCCGAGCACTCCGGGACTCTTGTCATCGAGGACGGTCCCGAGCAGGTCCTCGGTGAACTCGGTGCCTGGTTCGGGGAGTTGCTGGAGAAGGCGGGCCACCGGCCGGACGAGGTGTGCGGCATCGGCCTCGCCGTCCCCGGCCCCGTCGACCTGGAGACCGGCCGCGTCGTCCAGCCGCCGATCATGCCCGGGTGGGACGGGTACGACATAAGGGGCCGTCTCGCCCGGGCCTTCAGCGACCGCACCGGCGCTCCCCGGGTCCCGGTGCTCGTCGACAACGACGCCAACCTCATGGCGTACGGGGAGCAGCGCGCCGGGCACCCCGACTGCTCGGCGTTCGTGCTGGTCAAGGTGTCGACCGGGATCGGCGCCGGCGTCGTCGTCGGCGGGTCCGTCTTCCGGGGGATCGACGGCGGCGCGGGTGACATCGGGCATATCCGGGTGGGCGCGGAGGCGCTGTGCCGCTGCGGGTCGTACGGGTGTCTCGCGGCCGTCGCGAGCGGGGGCGCCGTCGCCCGGAGGCTGGCGGAGACCGGGGTGCCGGCGGCCTCGGGGGCGGACGTACGGGATCTGCTCGCCTCGGGGCACCCGGAGGCGGCGGCGCTCGCGCGGGAGGCCGGGCGGCAGGTCGGCGACGTCCTCGCGACCGTCGTCACCCTCCTCAACCCGGGGGTCCTGATGATCGCCGGGGACCTCGCGGGGACGCCGTTCCTGACCGGTGTGCGCGAGCTGCTCTACCAGCGGGCCCTGCCGCGCTCGACCGCTCACCTGGAGGTCGTGACCTCCCGGCTGGGGGAGCGGGCCGGGCTGATCGGGGCGGGGGCGATGGTGGTGGAGCACCTGTACGCGCCGGAGCGGGTGGAGGAGCGGTTGCTGGCTCTCGGGTACTAGGGGTCGTTCTCCAGAGTGATTCTCGCCACGCTTGATAGGTGATCCGCTCACATGAGCGGATCGTGAGTGGCTGTACTTCCTCAAGGGGTGGCACTGGGTGCCACCCCTTGATCGTTCATCGATCAAACTCAGACGTGTGGAATCGCGCTCATGTGAGCGCTAAGCTGGGTTGGGAGTGGGGAGTTGTGTTCAAGAAATGAATGAATGGCGGGTCTTTCCATTGCCCCGGCTTTACCTTTGATCCCATGGTTCATGGCGGGTTACCGGCATGTGACGCGCGCCTGGACCTCCCGAGAACCCTCTGATCTGGGTATGTTCCTCGTCGTCAGGGCAGCCGCCGCGTCCTTGAGGAGTCGGAACTGTGTCGGAGAACAAAACACCGCAGGCCGCGAAGTTCGTTTATGACTTCACCGAAGGAAACAGGGACCTCAAGGACCTCCTCGGTGGCAAGGGCGCGAACCTCGCCGAGATGACCAACCTGGGGCTACCCGTACCCCCCGGGTTCACCATCACGACCGAAGCGTGCAAGGTCTACCTGGAGACCGGCACCGAACCCGCGGCACTGCGTGACGAGGTCGGCGCACACCTGGACGCCCTCGAAACGCGCATGGGCAAGAAGCTCGGCCAGCCCGACAACCCCCTTCTGGTGTCGGTCCGTTCGGGCGCCAAGTTCTCCATGCCCGGCATGATGGACACGGTCCTCAACATCGGCCTCTCCGACAAGTCCGTCCAGGGCCTCGCCGCCCAGGCCGGCGACGACCGCTTCGCCTGGGACTCCTACCGGCGCCTGATCCAGATGTTCGGCAAGACCGTCCTCGACGTAGACGGCGAGCTCTTCGAGGAGGCGCTGGAGAAGGCCAAGCAGACCAAGAAGGTCACGGTCGACACCGAACTGGAGGCCGCCGACCTCAAGAAGCTCGTCAGCACCTTCAAGAAGATCGTGAAGCGCGAGACCGGCCGGGACTTCCCGCAGGACCCGCGCGAGCAGATGGACCTCGCGATCAAGGCGGTCTTCGACTCCTGGAACACCGACCGCGCCAAGCTCTACCGCCGCCAGGAGCGCATCCCCGGCGACCTCGGCACCGCCGTCAACGTCTGCTCCATGGTCTTCGGCAACCTCGGCCCCGACTCGGGCACCGGCGTCGCCTTCACCCGCGACCCCGCCTCCGGACATCAGGGGGTCTACGGGGACTACCTCCAGAACGCCCAGGGCGAGGACGTCGTCGCGGGTATCCGTAATACCGTCCCCCTCGCGGAGCTGGAGACGATCGACAAGGCGTCCTACGACCAGCTCATGCGGATCATGGAGACGCTGGAGAACCACTACAAGGACCTCTGCGACATCGAGTTCACCATCGAGCGCGGACAGCTGTGGATGCTCCAGACCCGGGTCGGCAAGCGGACCGCCGGCGCCGCGTTCCGGATCGCCACCCAACTCGTCGACCAGGGCCTCATCGACGAGACCGAGGCCCTCCAGCGCGTCACCGGCGCCCAGTTGGCGCAGCTGATGTTCCCCCGCTTCGACGAGCACGCCAAGGCCGAGCAGGTCGGCCGGGGCATCGCCGCCTCGCCCGGCGCGGCCGTCGGCAAGGCCGTCTTCGACTCGTACACCGCCGTCAAGTGGTCGCGTTCCGGCGAGAAGGTCATCCTGGTCCGCCGCGAGACCAACCCCGACGACCTCGACGGCATGATCGCCGCCGAGGGCATCCTGACCTCGCGCGGCGGCAAGACCTCGCACGCGGCCGTCGTCGCGCGCGGCATGGGCAAGACCTGTGTCTGCGGCGCCGAGGAACTGGAGGTCGACACCAAACGGCGCCGGATGACCGTACCGGGCGGGCACGTCGTGGAGGAGGGCGACCTCATCTCCATCGACGGCTCCACCGGCAAGGTCTACCTCGGCGAGGTGCCCGTCGTGCCGTCGCCGGTCGTCGAGTACTTCGAGGGCCGCATGCACGCGGGCGCCGACGACGCCGACGAACTCGTCGAGGCCGTCCACCGCGTCATGGCGTTCGCCGACCGCAAGCGCCGGCTGCGGGTGCGCGCCAACGCCGACAACGCCGAAGACGCCCTGCGCGCACGGCGGTTCGGCGCCCAGGGGATCGGACTGTGCCGCACCGAGCACATGTTCCTCGGCGACCGGCGCGAGCTGGTCGAGCGGCTCATCCTCGCCGACACCGACACCGAGCGCGAGGAGTCGCTGAAGGAGCTTCTCCCGCTCCAGAGGCGGGACTTCGTCGAGCTGTTCGAGGCGATGGACGGACTCCCCGTCACCGTCCGCCTGTTGGACCCGCCGCTGCACGAATTCCTGCCGGACATCACCGAGTTGTCGGTCCGCGTCGCCCTCGCCGAGTCCCGCAAGGACCCGCACGAGAACGACCTGCGCCTTCTCCAGGCCGTCCACCGCCTGCACGAGCAGAACCCCATGCTGGGGCTGCGCGGGGTGCGTCTCGGCCTCGTCATCCCCGGCCTGTTCACCATGCAGGTACGGGCGATCGCCGAAGCCGCAGCCGCCCGCAAGGCCGCCAAGGGCGACCCGCGCGCCGAGATCATGATCCCGCTCGTCGGCACCGTCCAGGAGCTGGAGATCGTCCGCGAGGAGGCCGACCAGGTCATCGCCGAGGTCGAGGCGGCCACCGGCACCGAGCTCAAGCTGTCCATCGGCACGATGATCGAGCTGCCCCGCGCCGCCCTGACGGCCGATCAGATCGCCGAGGCCGCCGAGTTCTTCAGCTTCGGCACCAACGACCTCACCCAGACCGTCTGGGGGTTCAGCCGCGACGACGTCGAAGCCTCCTTCTTCACCGCCTACTTGGAGAAGGGCATCTTCGGGGTCTCCCCCTTCGAGACGATCGACCGCGACGGCGTCGGCTCCCTCGTCAGGTCCGCCGCCGAGGCCGGCCGCCGCACCCGCCCCGACCTCAAACTCGGCGTCTGCGGCGAGCACGGCGGCGACCCCGAGTCCGTCCACTTCTTCCACGAGGTCGGCCTCGACTACGTCTCCTGCTCCCCGTTCCGGATCCCCGTCGCCCGCCTCGAAGCAGGCCGCGCGGCCACCCAGTCGGAAGGCAGCGACCACCGCTGACCCCGGCCCCGGAACCCCGCCGGTCCCCGACCCTCACCGATCGGCGGCGGTCCCGGTACACAGGAGAGGGCGGCGCCCTGTGCGGGGGCGCCGCCCTCCGTGCTGCCCCGCGCACCGGGCCGGGGGTACCCGAGGAGTAGTTCCCGTACAACGTTCGGGGGACGGTTCGGTCATTTCCGTGTCTCTTACATACGCCACCCCGACAGTGACACTCCTAGTGTGGAGAGGATCACCGCACGAGGAGGGAGCAGCGAGCCATGGGCGGCTGGAGCACGGGGGAGATCCCGGATCAGGAGGGCCGCGTCGCGGTCGTCACCGGGGCCAACAGCGGCCTCGGGTACATCGCCGCGCGCGAGCTGGCGCGCAAGGGGGCGTGCGTCGTCCTGGCGTGCCGCAGCGAGACACGCGGGAAGACGGCCGCCGAGCGGCTGCGGGGCGAGGTGCCCGACGCGGACGTCGAGGTCCGCCTCCTCGACCTGGGCGACCTGCGCTCCGTCCACCGCTTCGCGGAACGCCTCCCGTACGACCGCGTCGACCTGCTCGTCAACAACGCGGGCGTGATGGCCGTCCCCTACGGGACCACCGCGGACGGCTTCGAGACCCAGTTCGGCGTCAACCACCTCGGGCACTTCGCACTGACCGGGCTCCTGCTGCCCCGGCTCCTCGACGCCGGCCCCGGCGCCCGGATCGTCACCGTCTCCAGCATCATGCACGCCATGTCCAACGTGGACCTCCGCGACCCCAACGGCCTGCGCAGCTACCACCGTTGGACCGCGTACGCCCGCTCCAAGACCGCCAACCTGCTCTTCACCCACACCCTCGCCCGGCGGCTCGCCGACGCCGGTTCCCCGGTCGTGGCCGCCGCCGCGCACCCCGGGTACGCCTCGACCGGCCTCGGGGCGGGGGTCGGCGGGCGCGGCAGCCGGCTCCTCATGGAACTCGGGGACCGCGCGGTCGCCCAGTCCGCCGAGACCGGCGCCCTCCCCATCCTCTACGCGGCCACCGCCGACGCCGTCCGCCCCGACTCCTTCACCGGACCGTCCTTCGCGATGTGGCGCGGGGCACCGGCACCGTCGTGGCGGGCGCCCCGGACCCGGGACGACCGGGTGGCGGAGTGGCTGTGGGAGGTTTCGGAGCGGATGACGGGGGTGGTGTACGAGGGGTTGGGGACGAAGGGGTGAGGACGAGGGGCTGAGGACGAGGGGTTGAAGGCGGGGTGATTCGAGGTCACCGGCCGGTGTAGTACCCGTACGACTCCTGGGGGGACCCGTAGTACCCGGACCCCTGGGGGGACTCGTAGTACCCGTACGACCCGTAGCCCTGCCCCGCGTACTCCTGCGCGTACCGGTCCGCGAAGTCCTCCGGCATCGGGGTCGTGTCGAGGTAGAACCACTCGGCCGTGGGGGAGGGGGTGGAGGGGACGGAGGAAGCGGCGGCGGGCGCCGGGGTGGGGACGGGGGGTGTCCGGCGGGGCAGCGGTGTCTCCGCAACCGTTTCCTCCAGGGTTTCCCCGGCCTTCCAGTTCTCCCCGAGCCGCCGCTGCTCGTCCCGCCTCTCGTCCGGCATGAACAACTCCACCCGCACGCCCTTCCCCCGCTGCTGCGCCACGAACTCCTCCACCTGGCTGCGGCACGCGTGGTCGAGATGCGTCACCCCCGTCAGGTCCAGCCGGATGCGCGGCTTGCCCGACTCCGCCGCCCCCTCCAGCGCCTCGATCACCTCGGGCAGCCGCAGGAACGTCGCGTTGCCGGCCATCACGACCTTCGCCGTGTCCTCCTCCTCGTGCCGCCGGATCACGGTCCGCGACATCCGCAGCGCGGCCAGCACGATCCCGGCGGCGAGCCCGATCAGCACCCCTTCCAGCAGGGCCGTCGCGACGATCACGAGCGTGGTGACCGTCATGACCGCGAACTCGCCCCGGTCCTGCCGCCACATCTTCGGGAACTGCTCCGGCGCGAACAACTTCCAGCCGCTGTGCACCAGTACACCCGCGAGGACGGAGATCGGGATCAGCGCGAGCACCTGCGGCAGCAGCATCGCGAACGCCAACAGCCAGACGCCGTGCAGGGTTCGGGACAGCCGCGTCTTCGCACCGGCCTGCACATTCGCCGAACTCCGGGCCACGACAGCGGTGATGGGCAGCGCGCCCAGCAGCCCGGCGACCGTGTTCCCGGCGCCCTGCGCGATCAGCTCGGGGTTGTAGCGGGTACGCGCCCCGTCGTGCATCCGGTCCACCGCGGCGGCCGTGAACAGCGACTCGGCGGACGCGATGACCGTGAACGTCAGGATCGCGGTGATGATCCCGGCGTCCGCGAGCCCCGCGAACTCCTTGGGCCCCGGCACGGAGATCGAGGCCAGCAGATTGCCGACCTGGAGGGTCTTCACCTCCACCCCGGGCAGCGCCGCGACCCCGATCCCGATCACCACGGCGACCAGCGCGGCCGGCACCTTCTTGACCGGCCCCGGCGCCTTCTTCCACAGGAAGCTGAGGACGACGGTGACGACGCCGAGGCCCGCCGCGATCAGCGCCTGCGGGTTCGCGAAGGTGTCCGCGAGCAGCCCCGGGACACCGGCCATGTTCTCCAGCGGCGTGCCGGGCGCCTTCGCGTCCATCATCGGATACGCCTGGCTGAACATCAGCGGCAGCCCGATCCCGGCCAGCATGCCCTGGATGATGGCCAGCGAGATTGCCTGGAAGAACCGCCCCAACCGCACGAGTCCCAGGACGATCTGGAGCAGACCGGAGAAGAGGACGATCACCCCCAGCATCGCGACTCCGTACTCCAGCACGGTCTCCGCGACGAGCGCCGCCAACCCGGCGGCAGGGCCGCTGACTTGGAGCGTCGAACCCCGCGCCGCGCCCACCACCAGACCGCCGATCACCCCCGAGATGATCCCCAACTCGGCGGGTACACCCGAGGCGACGGCGACACCGATGCACAGCGGGAGGGCGACGAGGAAGACGACCAGGGAGGCGGTGATCTCAGTACCGATGTCGGCCTTGGGCCCCTTGGAGCCGGTGGGCTTCGACGCCGGCCGGGGTGGCACACCGCGACCGACTCCCGTGCTCTCCTGGCGACTTCGCGCGCGCCCCACGCGCGCCGAGTGCGTCCCGCTCATGCCGCGTGCACCCGGAAAGCCCCGTCGGTGTCCAACTCGTGCACCTTCCCTGTGTGGACCTCGTAGTACCAGCCGTGCAGCCGCAGCCGCCCCTCCGCCACCCGCCGCCGCGCCACCGGATAACTCCCCAGCTCGGCAAGCTGGTTGACGACGTTCAGCTGAGTGACGTCCGGCAGCGACGGCCGGCTCGGTTCGGCGTCCAGTGCGGGCGCGAGCCCCGGCCGGGCGAGACCGAGCCAGGCGGCGACACCGGGCAGCGTGGAGAGGTCGTCCCCCGAGGTGATCGCACCCATCGCCCCGCAGTGCGAGTGACCGCAGACGACGACGTCCTGAACGCCGAGCACCTCCAGCGCGTACTCGATGGTGGCGGCCTCACCGGAGGGGCCCTGTCCGTCGTGCGGCGGGACGATATTCCCTGCGTTACGCAGCTCGAATATCTCGCCGGGCCGTGCTCCGGTGATGAGCGCGGGTATCACGCGCGAGTCCGAGCAGGTGATGAACAGGACTTCCGGGCTTTGCCCGTCGGCCAGTTTCCGATATTCACCGCTTTCGAAGTCGACACGCCGCTTGAACGACCGCGCGCGGTCCAGTAGAGCCTGCACGTTTCCTCCCGATGAACTCGCGCCACGAAATCGCGCTGCGAAGAAGATCCCCAGGTCAGAGGTGTGTGTTCCAGAACGTTAGAGGAGCGTCGGCCAGCGGAAGGTTAGCGGAACACTAAATCGCCGATAGGCGTCGGACATTTCTTGACGCGATCGATCGAGGTGCTGGGTTGCTGCTACCGTGGCGAATCCGAGGCGGCGCGTGAAATCGAGTTGAGCGCCCGGCATCGAATGGAAGAGAAACGCATGGGTGGCGTACGAGTCCTGCTCATCGAGGACGACCACACGATCGCCGAACCGCTCGTCGAGGGTCTCGGCCACTTCGGCCTGACGGTGCAGCACGTCAGCACCGGGGGCGAGGGGCTCAGGGGGCCGTACGGCGATGTCGTCCTGCTCGATCTGGGGCTGCCGGACATCGACGGCATCGACGTCTGCCGGGGCATCCGCAGCGTCTCCGAGGTGCCCATCATCATCCTGAGCGCACGCGGCGAGGAGGCCGACCGGGTCCTGGGGCTGGAGCTGGGGGCGGACGACTACCTCGCGAAGCCGTTCAGCATGCGGGAGCTGGTGGCGCGGGTGCGGGCGGTCACCCGGAGGTCCCAACGGGTCAGCGGGGGAGGGGAGTTCGTACCGCAGCCCGTGCCGCAAGAGGCCTACTCCACGGCTCCCTCGGCCCCTTACGTCCCTCCCGCGCCCGCCGCCCCCTACATACCCGCCGCTCCCTACACCCCCTACTCCCCGCCCGAGCCCGCCCCTCCCGCCGCCGCTTCCGCACCCCAACCCCCTTCCCTCTCCGGCCCGTTGGTGGTCGACCGGCGTACCCGACAGGTCTGGGTCGGTGACGACACCGTCGTCCTCACGCCCAAGGAGTTCGACCTCCTGGCCCTGCTCACCGAGGACCCGGGCGCGGTCTACTCCCGCCAGCAGATCCTGGACCGGGTCTGGGACCCCCACTACCAGGGCCCGACCAAGACCCTGGACGTCCATGTCGCCACCCTGCGCCGCAAGTTGGGCAACCCGGCGTGGATCCAGACCCTCCGGGGTGTCGGTTTCCGGCTCGCCGTGCAGACACAGCCCCAGCCGCAGGCCCCGGCCCCCGCGCCCCTCTACGACTGGACGGCGGCCCGATGACCCGCCGTCTCCTGCTGAGCTACCTCACGCTCGCCGCGCTCGTCCTGCTCTGCCTCGAAATCCCCCTGGGATACGTGTACTCGGGCGCGGAGCGCGAGCGGGTCGTCAACCTCGCGAAGGACGAGGCGGAGTCGGTGTCCGCCTACGCCTCGCTCTCCATCTCGGCGGGCCGCGCGGCCCAGGACCTCCCCGAACGGGCCAAGCACTGCGCGGCCCGCATCGGCGGCAAGGTCCTGATCGTCGACGCGGACGGCGGCCTCCTCGCCTCCTCCCACCCCCTCACCGGCACCGAGGAGCACGACCTCGCCGACTGGCCGGGCATCGCCGCCGCCCTCAAGGGTGCGGCGACCGCCGACGTCCGCACCTCCACCATCGGCGGCGTCCAGTACCTCGCCGCCTCCGCGCCGATCGCGCACGGCGCCGAACCGCAGGGCGCGGTCCGGATCACCCTGCCGACCCAGATGGTCCACGAACGCGTCCACCACGTCTGGCTGCTGCTCCTCGGGGGCGGTGTGGCCGTGCTCGCCGCGGTGGCCGTCGTCGGGTTCGCCATCGCCAGTTGGACGGGCCGGCCGATCCGCGAACTGGAGCGGGCCACCCGCGAGTTGGCGAGCAGCGGCACCGCAGCTCCGGTGAAGATCACCGACGGGCCGCCCGAAGTCCGCAGCCTGGCGGCCACGTTCAACCACACGGCCGCCCGCCTCGAACATCTCCTGTCCTCGCAGCGGGCGTTCGCGGGCGAGGCGTCCCACCAGCTGAAGACGCCACTCGCCGCGCTGCGCCTGCGACTTGAGAACCTGGAGAACCACATCGCGCTCCAGGCACGCGGCAGCCTCGACGCGGCGATGACCGAGACCGACCGGCTCGCCCGGATGGTCGAGGGCCTCCTCGCGATGGCCCGGCTGGACGAGAAGGCCGCCGAACGCGAACGCGTCGACCTCGACGCCGTGCGCGCCGAACGGCACCACGCCTGGGCCCCGTTGTACGAGCGGCAGGGTGTGCGGCTCGCCCTCGCCGGTGACCCCGTCGGCCTGGTCAGCGCCGTACCCGGGGCGGTCGAGCAGATCCTCGACAACTTCCTCTCCAACGCCCTGCGGGTGTCGCCCGCCGGCACCACCGTCTTCGTCGAGGTACGGCGCACCGCACCGCACGAACGCCGGTTCACCGCCCGCCAGTTCACCCAGCCGTTCGTCGAACTCCACGTCATGGACGAGGGCCCCGGCATGACCGAGGAACAGCGCCGCCGCGCCTTCGACCGCTTCTGGCGGGCCCCCGGCGCCCCCAAGGGCGGCACCGGTCTCGGCCTCGCCCTCGTCCAGCGCCTGGCCCACGCGAGCGGCGGCGAGGCCCTGCTGCGCATGGCTCCGCTGGGCGGCCTCGACGCCTTCGTCCGGCTGCCCGCGATGGCCCCGGCCAAGCCGGCGCACCGACCGGAGAGGGAACTGCAAATGGCGCGCGGACAGGGCTAGTTCGGTTCAGCCGAGCCTCACCTCGTAGGTGGCGACCCGTACGCCGTCGTCGTCCAGGCACTCCCCGCTCGCCAGGTCGAAACGCTGCTTCAGCAGGGGGGAGGCGACGAACGGGCGGCCCTGGTGGGTGCCGGTGAGGCCGCGGGAGAGAACTCCCGCGCCGCTGAAGGGATCCCGGTTGTCGATGGCGTACAACTCGCCGCCGCGGCCCTGGAAGAGGGCCACCTGACGGCCGTCCGGAAGGAGGGCGGCTACGCCCCGGCCCGGCAGCAGCGCGGCGAGATCACAGACCGTCAGCCAGGTGCCGGCCAGGCCGACTTGGACTTTCAGTGCGGTCGTCTCGGGTGCCAGGGTCATCGCTGGGCACTTCCTTCCATGGGGCGCATGCCGATCGACAGCAGGGGCAGGTCGGGCTTGATCTGTTCGCGCTCCGGGACGAACCCGACGACCGGGTCGGGGGTGTCGGGCGCGTTCACGAACGACACGAACCGGGCGAGCTTCTCCGGGTTGTCGATGGTCTCCGCCCACTCGTCGCGGTAGTTCGCGACGTGCGCCGCCATCAGCGACTCCAGCTCCTCACAGATGCCGAGGGAGTCCTCGACCACCACCTCCCGGACGTGGTCGAGGCCGCCGGGGATCCGCTCCAGCCAGGTCGAGGTGCGCTCCAGGCGGTCGGCGGTGCGGATGTAGAACATCAGGAACCGGTCGATGAGCCTGACGAGTCGGGCGTCGTCGAGGTCCTGGGCGAGGAGGTCCGCGTGGCGCGGGGTGGCGCCGCCGTTGCCGCCGACGTACAGGTTCCAGCCGTTCGACGTCGCGATGATCCCGAAGTCCTTCGACTGGGCCTCCGCGCACTCACGGGCGCAGCCCGACACCGCCGACTTCAGCTTGTGCGGCGACCTCAGGCCCCGGTAGCGCAGCTCCAGTTCGATCGCCATCCGCACCGAGTCCTGGACGCCGTAGCGGCACCAGGTCTGGCCGACGCAGGACTTCACGGTCCGCAGCGCCTTGCCGTACGCGTGCCCCGACTCGAAACCGGCGTCCACCAACCGGGCCCAGATCAGCGGGAGTTGTTCGACTCGGGCGCCGAAGAGATCGATGCGCTGGCCGCCGGTGATCTTCGTGTAGAGGCCGAAGTCGCGGGCCACCTCGCCGATGACGATGAGCTTCTCCGGGGTGATCTCGCCGCCGGGGATGCGCGGGACGACCGAATAGGAGCCGTTCTTCTGGATGTTGGCGAGGAAATGGTCGTTGGAGTCCTGGAGGGACGCCTGTTCGCCGTCGAGGATGTAGACGCTCGCGCCGATCACCGGGGCGAGAGAGGCGATGATCGAGCCGACGGCCGGCTTGCAGACCTCGCAGCCGTCACCGCCCCGGGCCTCCTCGCGGCCGTAGCGGTCGAGGAGTTCACGGTAGGTGTTGATGCGCAGGGCGAGGACGATCTCGTACAGCTCCTCGCGGGTCCGCCCGAAGCAGCCGCACAGCCCCTTGTCGACCTCGACGCCGCTCGCCTCCAGCTCGGCGGTGACGAGCTGGCCCAGCACCTTCACGCAACTGCCGCAGCTGGTACCGGCCTTGGTGCACTTCTTCACCTCGGGGACCGTCGTGCAGGCGTGCTCGGTGACCGCGCCGCGGATCGCCCCCTTGGTGACGTTGTTGCAGGAGCAGATCACCGCCTCGTCCGGCAGCGCGGCCGGACCGAGCTGCGCGCCGCCGCTCGAACCGGCGGGCAGCACAAGGGACTCGGGGGAGAGAGGCGGGACCGAACCGGTGAACGCGCGCAGTGTGCCGTACGCCTCCGCGTCGCCGACGAGGATGCCGCCGAGCAGTGTGCCGTCCCGGGCGACCACCAGTTTCTTGTAGAGGCCGGAGCGGGCGTCCGAGTAGACGACCTCCAGGCAGTCCTCGGCGGTGCCGTGCGCGTCGCCGAAGGAGGCGACGTCCACGCCGAGCAGCTTCAGCTTCGTCGACAAGTCCGCGCCCAGGAAGGCGGATTCGTCCTCGGCGAGGGTCGCGGCGACCGTCTCCGCCTGCTCGTAGCCGGGCGCGACGAGCCCGTACACCCGGCCGTCCGCCGCGAGCGCGCACTCACCGATCGCGAACACCGCCGGGTCGGTGACCGTGCGGCACTGCTCGTCGACCGCGATGCCGCCGCGCTCGCCCACCGACAGGCCGCAGTCCCGGGCGAGTTGGTCGCGGGGGCGGACACCGGCGCTGAACACCACCAGATCCGCGGCGACTTGGGACCCGTCCGACAGCGTCATGCCGGTGACCGCGCCGTCCTCGCCGGCGACGATCTCCTGGGTGCCGGTCCCGGTGTGGACGCTCAGGCCCATCTCCTCGATGGTGCGCAGCAGCGCCGCGCCACCGCCCTCGTCGACCTGCACCGGCATCAGCCGGGGCGCGAACTCCACGATGTGCGTGGCGAGTCCGAGCCCTTGGAGTGCGCCTGCCGCCTCCAGGCCGAGCAGCCCGCCGCCGACGACGGCACCGACGCTCGCGCCCGCCTTCGCGTACTCCTCGATCGCGAGGAGGTCGTCGATCGTCCGGTACACGAAGCAGCCGGCCGCCTCCTTGCCGGGCACGGGTGGGACGAACGGGTAGGAGCCGGTGGCGAGTACGAGAGTGTCGTACTCGACTCGCAGGCCCGATCGGGAAGTCACCGTCCGCGTCTCGCGGTCGACGGTCTCCGCCGGGTCCCCGATGTGCAGCTCGATGCCGTGCTCGGCGATGAACTCCGGGTCCGTCAGGGAGAGTTCCTCGGGAGTGGTGCCCGAGAAGTACGAGGTGAGCCGTACGCGGTCGTACGCCGGACGCGGCTCCTCGCACAGCACGACCACGCGGTGCGTCGCGGTCAGGCCGCGCGCGGCGAGCGCTTCGAGGAAGCGCTGGCCGACCATGCCGTGGCCGACAAGCACGATCGTGGGGGTGTCCGTGGGCATCAGCAGCCTCCGTCCATCGAGGTCATGCCGTCGAGCCTGCGGCGCGGACGTTACCCGACCGCATCACGCCTGTTTCCCACGGGGAACGCTGCCCTCAGCGGGGGCGGGGGCGGGGTGTGAGGTTGCGCTCATGTCGGTGGACTCTGCACACATCTCCTCCGTAGGCTCCCGATCATGCCCGACATACCCCTGACCACCCTGTTTCTGCTCTGCCTGGCCGCGCTCGCGGCCGGCTGGATCGACGCGGTGGTGGGCGGCGGCGGCCTCCTCCTGCTCCCCGCGCTCCTCCTCGGCCTCCCCGCGGGCACCCCGGCCGCCCACGCCCTCGGCACCAACAAGGCGATCGCGATCGTCGGCACGTCCGGCGCGGCGGTCACCTACGTCCGGAAGACCAAGGTGGACGTCGGGCTCGCCGTCCGCATCGGCGTCGCGGCCCTGCTCGGCTCCTCCGGGGGCGCGTTCCTCGCGGCGGGCATGAGCACGGCGGTCCTCAAGCCGGTGATCATGGTCGTCCTGCTCGCGGTCGCGGCCTTCGTCATCGCCCGCCCGGCCTTCGGCACGGCGCCGACGACCGGGCCGGCGGGCCCGCGCCGGGTACTCGCGGCGATCGCCCTGGCCGGCGTGGGAATCGGTTTCTACGACGGTCTCATCGGCCCCGGCACCGGCACGTTCCTCGTCCTCGCGCTCACCGCGATCCTCCACTTCGACCTGGTCACCGCCTCCGCGACCGCCAAGATCGTCAACTGCTGCACCAACGCGGGCGCCCTCGCCACCTTCGCCTGGCAGGGCGCCGTGATCTGGCAACTCGCCGCGCTGCTCGCGGTGTTCAACTTCATCGGCGGGACGGTGGGGGCGCGCACGGCGCTGAAGAAGGGCAGCGGGTTCGTGCGGGTCGTGCTGCTGACGGTGGTGTTCGCGCTGGTGACGAACATGGCGTACGAGCAGTGGCTCGCCTGAGGTAGTACGGGTATCACCGGGTCCCCGTGAGGTGCGCGAACACCACCACGTTCCCCTGATATCCCGTAGACCTTGAGTACGGCCCCCCACAGGTGATCACCCGGAGTTCGGGGCGGTCGGCGGCGCCGTACACCTTCTCGTCGGGGAAGGCGCTCGCCTGGAACACCTCGACGGCGTCGACGGAGAACAGGGCGACGGTGCCGTCCCGGCGCCGGACCTCGATGGCGGCACCCTTGCGCAGGGCGCCGAGGGAGTAGAAGACGGCGGGTCCGTCGGCGTTGTCGACATGGCCCGCGACGACGGCGGTGCCCTTCTCGCCGGGGGTCGTGCCTGCCTCGTACCAGCCCGCGAGGTTCTTCTTCTCGGCGGGCGGGACGTCGAGGCTCCCGTAGGGGGTGAGCCCGAGGCCCATCAGGGGCGCGTCCACGCGGAGGGACGGGATGCGGATGCGGTCCGGGGGAGAGGGTGGCAGCGCGGGCGCCGAGCGGGGGTCGACGGCGGCGGTGCGGGCCTGCGCGGCGGACGGCTGCGGCGGGGCGTGTTCCTCGGCGCCGTTGTGCAGCAGCCAGGCACCCGAACAGAGCGCGGTGACCGTGACGGCAGCTATCGCGGTGTTCCCGACCCTGGGCATACGACGTTCCCCTCTCGCCTGGACTGGTCCCCGTACCCCCTCCGGGTCACGAGGGGCGTCGGACCCGGAGGGGAGGGGTGTGCGGTACCGGAGGACGGGCAGCGGAGGGTGCCCGTCAGATCCCGTCGCCTCTCGCCCGGCGATGCAGGAGCCAGGTACCGCCCGCGGCGGCGACGGCGAGTGCCGCCACGCCGGCCGCGGTCTGCACGGGGTCGGGGCCCAGAGCGCCGCCGACCCCCGTCTTCACACTCCCTCTCGGGTATGACGGCTGCCGGGCGGAGGCGAGCGTCACCACGAGGTCCCCGGTGACCCTCTTCCCGCCCTCGGCGCACTCGGCGACGATCTCGTACGTCCCCGGCTGCGCGCTCGGCGGCACCCTGAACTGCCCGATGGCGTCGCCCTCGTGGGTGGAGGGCGCGAGGGTGAACCGCCCGGCACCCACCGCGCCGGCGTCCCCGGCGGCCGTCCCGCCGTCACCGCACGCGGTGGTGTTGACGGTGACCTGCGCGCCGGGCACG
>NZ_JBTYMC010000107.1:0-20263 GCF_054880855.1 Streptomyces sp. S6
GACCGGCGGGACGTGCGGCTGTGGCGCCGGCGGTGTGAAGCCCGGCGCCGGATGAACCTGCGGAGGCGGGTGGTGCGGTCCCGAATGCTGTGCGGCCGGCGCCCCGCCGGCCGGACCGTGCCCCCACTGGTGGGGCGGCGGCAGCGGAGAACCCACTGCGTGCTGCATCCGGTGCCACTCCGTCTCGCTCTGTGCGGGCTCCCCGCTCCCTACCGAACGGTACCGCCCCCGGCCGTCACTCGGTGAACGGCCGGGGGCGGCCCGAAGTGCCCGCCGCGCGAAGCCGTCCCTACTGCCCGACCTCGCCGTACGCGGCGAGCAGGACCGCCGGGTCGGGGCCCTCCATGACGGTCGGCTTGCCGAGGCCGTCGAGGACGATGAACCGCAGCAGGTCACCGCGCGACTTCTTGTCGACCTTCATCGTCTCCAGCAGCTTGGGCCACTGGTCGTACCGGTAGTGCAGCGGCAGCCCGACCGACTCCAGGACCGCCTTGTGCCGGTCCGCCGTCGCGTCGTCCAACCGTCCCGCGAGGCGCCCGAGTTCGGCCGCGAAGTGCATCCCGACGGAGACGGCGGCGCCGTGCCGCCACTTGTAGCGCTCGTTCTTCTCGATGGCGTGCGCGAGGGTGTGGCCGTAGTTGAGGACCTCCCGCAGCCCCGCCTCCTTGAGGTCGGACGACACGACGTCCGCCTTCACACGGATCGACCGCTCGATCAGCTCGGCGGTGTGCGGTCCCGCCGGGGTACGGGCCGCCTCGGGGTCGGACTCGATCAGGTCGAGGATCACCGGGTCCGCGATGAACCCGGCCTTGATGACCTCCGCGAGGCCCGACACGTAGTCGTTGACCGACAGCGACTCCAGTGCGGCCAGATCGCACAGCACCCCGGCGGGCGGGTGGAACGCGCCCACCAGGTTCTTGCCCTCGGCCGTGTTGATGCCGGTCTTCCCGCCGACGGCCGCGTCGACCATGGCCAGCACGGTCGTCGGGACGGCGATCCAGCGCACCCCGCGCAGCCAGGTAGCCGCGACGAACCCGGCGAGGTCGGTCGTCGCCCCGCCGCCCACGCCGACGATCACGTCGGTGCGGGTGAACCCGGACTGCCCGAGCGCCTTCCAGCAGTAGGCGGCGACCTCGGCGGTCTTGGCCTCCTCGGCGTTCGGCACCTGGATGGCGACCGCCTCGTACCCCTGCTCGGCGAGGTCGGCCCGCAGCGCGTCCCCGGTCTCGGCGAGCGCCTCGGGGTGGATGACGGCGACCCGCCTGGCCCTGTCACCGATCAGCCCGGCGAGTTCGCCGAGGAGCTGCCGGCCCACCAGGACGTCGTACGGGGTGTCGCCGCCGACGTGGATGCGTGTCGTCATACGTCCTTCAACTCCAGTGAATCCAGGGCGGCTTGGGCGACCTCTTCGGGCGTCCGACTGTCGGTCGCGACGACGGCCGTCGCCACGGACTCGTACAGCGCGCGCCGCGCCTCCATCAGCTCCCGCCACTGCTTGCGCGGGTTGACCGCGAGGAGCGGGCGGGCGGTGTTGAGGCCGGTGCGCTTGACGGCCTCCTCGACGTCCATCGACAGATAGACGACCCGCTGCCCGGCGAGCAGTCCGCGCGTCTCCGCGTCCAGGATCGACCCGCCGCCGAGCGCGAGGACACCCTCGTGCCCGGCGAGCGCGGCCTCGACGGCCGCCTTCTCGATCGCGCGGAAGGCCGGCTCGCCCTCCTCGACGAAGATGTCGGCGATCGCCCGGCCCTGAGCTGCGACGATGTCGTCGTCGGTGTCCCGGTACGGCACACCGAGGCGCTCGGCCAGCAGCCGCCCGACGGTCGACTTGCCGACGCCCATCGGGCCGACCAGCACGACCAGCGGACCGCTCATCGGATCGTCAGGCTGTCGAGGTACGACCGGACGTTGCGCCGCGTCTCGACGACGCTGTCCCCGCCGAACTTCTCCGCGACCGCGTCCGCGAGGACCAGCGCGACCATCGCCTCCGCGACGATCCCGGCGGCCGGCACCGCGCACACGTCGGAGCGCTGGTGGTGGGCCTGCGTGGCCTCACCCGTCACGACGTCCACGGTCCGCAGCGCGCGCGGCACCGTCGCGATGGGCTTCATCGCCGCGCGCACGCGCAGGAGCTCACCGGTCGTCAGCCCGCCCTCGGTACCGCCGGAGCGGCCCGTGACGCGGCGGATGCCCTCGGGGGTGGAGACGATCTCGTCGTGCGCCTTCGACCCCGGCACCCGCGCCAGCTCGAAGCCGTCGCCGACCTCGACGCCCTTGATCGCCTGGATGCCCATCAGCGCGGCGGCGAGCCGCGCGTCGAGGCGCCGGTCCCAGTGCACGTGCGAGCCGAGGCCCACCGGCACGCCGTAGGCGAGGACCTCGACGACGCCGCCGAGGGTGTCGCCGTCCTTGTGGGCCTGGTCGATCTCCGCGACCATCGCCTTCGACGCGTCCGCGTCCAGGCAGCGCACCGGGTCGGCGTCGAGCTTCTCGACATCCGCCGGAACCGGGTACACGCCGTACGGCGCCTTCGCGGCGGCCAGTTCGACGACGTGGCTGACGATCTCGATGCCGGCCGTCTCCTTGAGGTAGGAGCGGGCGACGGCGCCGAGGGCGACGCGGGCGGCGGTCTCGCGGGCGGAGGCGCGCTCCAGGACCGGGCGGGCCTCGTCGAAGCCGTACTTCTGCATGCCGGCGAGGTCGGCGTGGCCGGGGCGGGGGCGGGTCAGCGGGGCGTTGCGCGCGGAGTCCGCCAGCTCGGCCGGGTCGACGGGGTCGGCCGACATGACCTTCTCCCACTTCGGCCACTCGGTGTTGCCCACCATGACCGCGACCGGGGAACCCATCGTCAGGCCGTGCCGGACGCCGCCGAGGAACGTGATCTCGTCCCGCTCGAACTTCATCCGGGCACCCCGCCCATAGCCGAGCCGACGCCGCGCGAGGTGGTCGGCGACCATCTCCGTGGTGATCGGCACGCCGGCGGGAAGGCCCTCCAGCGTGGCGACGAGTGCGGGACCGTGGGACTCCCCCGCGGTCAGCCAACGCAGCCTGCTCAACGATGCTCCTCGGTGCTCGCGCCTGGTACCGCTCCACCGCCGCGTACGACGCGTACGGCGCGGGCGGCACCGGGTGCGCGGCCCTGGCCCGCCACCCCCGATCCTCCCACGTCCCGGCCCCGGGCCCGCCCTCCGGTCCACCAGCCGGACGTGACCGGTGCACCAGGTCAGCCCTGCCGGGGCTCCTCTCGGGGCGCGTACGACCCCAGGAAGTCCGCGCCCCGCGTCCCGTCCCCCTGCTGCCGGATCATCCCGTCACCGGCCCCGGCCGCCCGCAGCGCGCGCCTCAGCAGCAGCTTCCGGCGCAGCGTGAGGGCCCAGGAGCCCACGGCCAGCGCGATGATCAGGCACAGGGCCGGAATCTGGATCCACTCCGGCAGGAACTGAAGGACGAACTGGAAGATCTCGCTCTTGGCGGACGCGATGAACACGACCGTGCTCCCCCCGGAAAAACGCGCCCCGCCCCCTGCGCGACGCCCTCGCGAACCCTAGCGGGAGCCGAGCGCGTGTTCGCCCGCTTTTCGCATCACGTCGAGCGGAGCGGCCCGGCATCCGGTCATCTGCTCGACCTGGAGCACCGCCTGGTGGACGAGCAGGTCGAGGCCGCCGACGACCGCGCCCCCGTACATCGACCAGCGGGCGGCGAGCTGGGTGGGCCAGGGGTCGTACAGGACGTCGAAGAGGGTCGCGGGGCGTTCGGGCAGGTCACGGGCGAGCGCGTCCGTCGTCCCGGCCGGGGTCGTGGCGATGACCAGCGGGGCCCGCAGCCCCTCGGCCGCCTCCGACCAGTCCGCCGTGCGGACGTCGACGCCGAGCCGCTCCCCCCACTCCCGCATCTCGGCGGCGCGCTCCGCGCTGCGGACGTAGGCGACGACCTCGCCGGCGCAGATCCGGGAGAGCGCGGCGAGGGCGGAGGAGGCGGTGGCGCCGGCGCCGAGGATCGCGGCGGACTCGACCTGTTCGACGCCGTGTTCCCGCAGGGCCGCGACCATGCCGGGGATGTCGGTGTTGTCGCCGACCTTGCGGCCGTCGGCCGTGCGGACCAGCGTGTTGACGGCCTCCACGGACGCCGCCGTCTCGGTGACCTCGTCGAGCAGGGGGATCACCGCCCGCTTCAGCGGCATCGTCAGCGACAGCCCCGCCCACGTCGCGTCGAGGGCGGCGACGAAGTCCGGGAGGGACTCCTCGTCGACCTCGAAACGGTCGTACGACCATCCCGTGAGCCCCAGCGCGTCGTACGCGGCGCGGTGCAGGGCCGGGGAGAGGGAGTGGGCGATGGGCGAGCCGAGCACGGCGGCGCGGCGGGCTTCGGCGGCCCGAGCTGTCATGGCACCTGTCCTTGGAACCTGGTCGTGAGACCTCACGGGCCCGCTGTCCTGCGGGCCCTGTGAGGCTATTGTCCCGCAGGCCGTCAGCCCTTCCGCGACGCGTTGAACTCCGCGACCAGCGCCTCGTGTTCGGCGAGGGTCTTGGTGAACTTGCTGGTCTTGCCGTCGAGCGAGATGAAGTAGTACCAGCCGTCCGTCGTCGGGTTGAGGGCGCCGCGCAGCGCCTCGTCACCGGGGTTGTCGATGGGGCCGGGCGGCAGGCCCTTGACGTAGTACGTGTTGTAGGGGTTCTTGAACCGCTTGAGCTCGGCGATCGTGAGGTCGATCTTGCTCTGGTTCTTGATGTAGTTGTACGTGGAGTCGAACTCCAGCGAGCCGTACGTCTGGGGGTTGCCGGGCTTGAGGCGGTTGTAGACGACCTCGGCCATCTTGCGGAAGTCGTCGTGGCTGGTGCCCTCGGCCTGCGCGAGGCTCGCGACGGTGAGGAGCTGCCAGGGCCCGTCGAGACCGAGTTTCTCCGCCTGGTTCTCCAGACCGAGCTGCTGGTACTTCTGGCTGGCCCGGGTGACCATCTCCTTCAGGACGGTCTCGGGCTTGTCCCCCTTGTTGATCGCGTAGCGCGAGGGGAAGAGGAAGCCCTCCAGCGGGTCCTTCACCTCGGGGTGGTTCTGCGCCCAGCCGGGCAGCCCGAGCTGCTGGTACTTCTCCTTCGCGACGTTCGCGGTGGTGCCCTCGGAGAGGTCGAGCCGCTTGTCGATCTGCGCGTAGACCGCGACGTTGCGGGTGCCCTCGGCGATGATCAGGTTGTTCTGGCTCTTGGGGTCGAGCATCATCGCGACGGCGGCCTTGGCGGACATCTCCTTGTTGAGGACGTAGGAGCCCTCCTGGATGCCTTTCGCCGCGGCGTTCTGCGAGTACGCGGACACGAACGCGTCGACGCTCTTGACGACGCCGGCGGCCTTGAGGAGCCGTCCGATCGCCGCGCCGCCCGCGCCCTTGGGGACGCTGACGGAGACCGTCTCGCTCGTGCCGTCGCCCGCGTAGTCCTGCGCCGCGCCGTAGCGGTCCTGGTAGAACTGGAGGCCGAAGTAGCCGACGCCGGCGATGCCGCCGCCGAAGACGAGGACGACGACGAGGCAGGCGAAGCCGTTGCGGCGCTTCTTCTTGCCGGAGTCCCCTCTTCCTTTGCCGCCTCTGCCGCCGCCTTTGCCGCCGCGTCTGCCGCGTTCCTCGGGGGCGGTGGTCTCGGGCCTGTCCGTGTTGTCGTCGTCCGGCAGCACCCCGCCGGACTCGGGCTCGGCCTCGGGTTCCGGGTCGGGTTCGGGCTCGCGGCGGCGGGCCGGGGGCTCCGGGGGCGGGTAGGCGTCGGGGGTGCCGTAGAGGTCGGGCTGCTCGGCGCCGTACGCGGCGGGCTGCTGGCCGTAGGGGTCACCGGGGTCGGCCGCGTAGGGGACGTGCGCGTGCGTTCCGGTGCCGTCCCAGCCGCCCTGCTGGTAGGAGTGCGGCTGGTTCTGCTGGGCGTACTGCTGGTCGTACTGGGGGTAGACCGGTTGACCGTACTGGTCGTACTGCTGCTGGTCGTACTGGGGCTGCCGGCCGTAGCCGGAGGGCTGGTCGCCGGCCGACCAGCCGTGGTACGCCGCCTGCTGCTGCGGCTCCTGCGGGTACTGCTGCTGGCCCCCGTAGGCAGGCTGGTGACCCGGGTGGGCCTGCTGCCCTTCCCATCCGCCGTCCCCGAACAACGGGTCCTCCGGATGCCACGGTGCGGGGCCTGGACCCCGGCCATACTCAGTCATCGATCCCCTAGAGCCGCGAGGCGGCGGTTCGCGGCTGGGGGGTCCGGCTGCGGTTCCGCCTCTGTTGTGCGGAGGCTGTTCGAACACCTCCGCATCGCGCGGAACGTTACCGTATCGCGATCAGATGACCACTTAGACGCCCTCTCCGGGTGCTTTACCTGACACCCGTTCGGATTCCAGCGCCTGCTGAAGGATGATCACAGCGGCTGCCTGGTCGATGACAGAGCGGCCCTTCTTGGACTTGACGCCCGAGGCACGCAGCCCCTGACTGGCCGTCACGGTCGTCATCCGCTCGTCCACGAGCCGAACCGGAATCGGGTCCACCGCCTTGGCGAGCACCTCGGCGAAGCCCCTGACCTTGACCGCCGCCGGGCCCTCGCCCCCCTTGAGGGAGCGCGGGAGCCCGACCACGATCTCGATCGGCTCGTACTCCTCGACGAGCTGCCTCAGCCGCCGGTGAGCTGCCGGAACGTCCTTGCCGGGGACCGTCTCGACCGGGGTCGCGAGGATCCCGTCGGGGTCGCAGGACGCGACCCCGATCCGCGCGTCCCCGACGTCGATGGCCAACCGCCGTCCGCGTCGCATCAGTTGGCCGTCTCCGCGACGAGCCGCTCGACGGCGTCCACGGCCTCGCCGACGGCGGCCGGGTGCTGTCCGCCGCCCTGGGCGACGTCCGGCTTGCCGCCGCCACCGCCACCGAGCGTCTTGGCGGCCGTCCGAACCAGGTCGCCCGCCTTGAGACCGCGCTCGCGGGCGGCCTCGTTGGTGGCGATCACGGTCAGCGGTTTGCCGTTGTTCACGGTGAACAGCGCGACGACGGCGGCCCGCCCGCCCTGGATCCGGCCCCGCACGTCGAGGACCAGCTTGCGCAGGTCGTCCGGGGTCGTCCCGTCCGGGACCTGGCCGGTGACCAGCGCGACGCCACGGACGTCCTTGGCGGAGTCGGCGAGTCCGGCGGCGGCCTGGAGGACCTTCTCCGCGCGGAACTTCTCGATCTCCTTCTCGGCGTCCTTCAGCTTGCCGAGCATCGCCGACACCTTCTCCGGCAGCTCCTCCGGACGCCCCTTGATCAGCTCCTGGAGCTGGGCGACGACCGTGTGCTCACGGGCCAGGAAGTTGTAGGCGTCGACGCCGACGAGGGCCTCGATACGCCGCACCCCGGAACCGATCGACGACTCGCCGAGCAGCTTGACCAGACCGAGCTGCGAGGTGTTGTGGACGTGCGTACCGCCGCACAGCTCCTTCGAGAAGTCCCCGATGGTGACCACGCGGACCTGCTCGCCGTACTTCTCGCCGAACTCGGCGATGGCACCCTGCTTCTTCGCCTCGGCGATCGGCAGGATCTCGGCGTGCACGTCGAGGTCGCGGGCGAGCACCTCGTTGATCTTCTGCTCGACGTCGGTCATCACGGCCGTCGGAACGGCGGACGGCGAACCGAAGTCGAAGCGGAACCGGCCCGGCTGGTTCTCGGAACCGGCCTGGGCGGCCGTCGGGCCCAGCGCGTCACGCAGCGCCTGGTGCGTGAGGTGGGTGGCCGAGTGGGCGCGGGCGATGGCCGTCCGGCGCCGGTTGTCGATCGACGCGTGGGCCTTGGCCCCGACCGTCACCTCACCGACCTGGACAACACCCTTGTGCACGTACACGCCCGGCACCGGCTTCTGGCAGTCGCGAACCTCGATCACGGCACCGGAGTCGACGCGGATCCTCCCGGTGTCACCGATCTGCCCGCCGCCCTCGGCGTAGAACGGGGTGCGGTCGAGGACGATCTCCACCTCGTCGCCCTCGGTGGCGGCCGGCGAGGAGACGCCGTCGACGAGGATGCCGACGACCGTGGTCTCGCCCTCGGTGTCGGTGTAGCCGATGAAGTCGGTCTCACCGGTCTTGTCGGCGATCTCCCGGTAGGCACCGGCACCGGCGTGCCCGGTCTTCTTGGCCTGCGCGTCGGCCTTGGCGCGCTCCCGCTGCTCCTTCATCAGGCGCCGGAAGCCGTCCTCGTCCACGGAGAGGCCCTGTTCGGCGGCCATCTCCAGGGTGAGGTCGATCGGGAAGCCCCAGGTGTCGTGGAGCAGGAACGCCTTGTCGCCGGCGAGGACGGTCTTCCCGGCGGCCTTGGTCTCCTCGACGGCCGTGTCGAGGATGTTCGTGCCGCCCTTGAGGGCCTTGAGGAAGGCGGCTTCCTCGGCGAGCGCGACGGTCTCGATGCGCTTGCGGTCGGTGACCAGCTCCGGGTACTGCTGACCCATCGTGTCGATCACGACGTCGAGGAGTTCCTGCACGACCGGACCGGTGGCGCCGAGGAGACGCATGTTGCGGATGGCGCGGCGCATGATGCGGCGCAGCACATAGCCGCGGCCCTCGTTGCCGGGGGCGACGCCGTCGCCGATCAGCATCATGGAGGTGCGCATGTGGTCGGCGACCACGCGCAGGGAGACGTCCGAGCCGTGGGAGTCGCCGTAGCCGACACCGGTCAGCTCGGTGGCCTTGTCGATGACGACGCGCAGGGTGTCCGTCTCGTACATGTTCTGGACGCCCTGGAGGATCATCGCGAGGCGTTCGAGACCGAGACCCGTGTCGATGTTCTTCGACGGCAGGTCGCCGAGGATCTCGAAGTCCTCCTTGCCGATGCCCTGGCCACGCTCGTACTGCATGAAGACCAGGTTCCAGATCTCCACGTAGCGCTCGTCGTTGACGGCCGGGCCGCCCTCGACGCCGAACTCCGGGCCGCGGTCGTAGTTGATCTCGGAGCAGGGACCGCACGGGCCCGGGACGCCCATGGACCAGAAGTTGTCCTTCTTGCCGAGGCGCTGGATGCGCTCGGCGGGGACGCCGACGACGTCCTTCCAGATCTGCTCGGCCTCGTCGTCGTCCTGGTAGACGGTGATCCAGAGCTTCTCCGGCTCCAGGCCGTAACCGCCCTTGTCCTGGGGGCTGGTGAGCAGCTCCCAGGCGTATTTGATGGCGCCTTCCTTGAAGTAGTCGCCGAAGGAGAAGTTTCCGCACATCTGGAAGAACGTGCCGTGCCGGGTGGTCTTGCCGACCTCCTCGATGTCCGGCGTCCGCACGCACTTCTGCACCGAGGTGGCGCGCGGAGCGGGCGGCGTGACCTCGCCGAGGAAGTACGGCTTGAACGGGACCATGCCCGCGTTCACGAGCAGCAGAGTCGGGTCGTCCGCGATGAGCGACGCCGAGGGCACGACCTTGTGGCCACGCTCCTCGAAGAAGCTCAGCCAGCGGCGGCGGATTTCAGCCGACTCCATCAGTGGTCCTCATTCCGGTTGTACGAATGCTTGGTGTAAGTCGTGTTCTCGATGGCGACGATGCGCCGGGGTGCGGGGAGTTCGGGCGCCGGCTCGATGCCGAGCGCGTCCTCCAGCTCGGCCTCCCGCTGGGCCATGCCGTCGCGGACGTCGAGCGCGAAGCCGACGGCGCGGTCCTTGATGCGGGCGCCCGTCTCGATCGCCTTGTTGGCCGCGGTCTGGGCGAGGCTCTCGGGGGTGAGCTGCTTCAGCTTGCGGTTGACCTTGGTGGTGGCCCAGACACCGGCTGCGACGCCGGTCGTGAACCAGAACGTACGGCGGAACATCGCTGCTCTCAGTCCCTCTTCCCACGCCGCCGGGACACTGTCCGGCCCACGATCACGGTACGCCGGGGCGCCTTCACGGGCACGTCCTCTTTACGGCCGCCCAGTGCGCGGCGGACGCCGTAGCCGAACGCGGCGACCTTCACCAGGGGGCCGCCGAACGTCGAGGCGACCGTCGTCGACAGCGCGGAGGCGTTGGAGGTGACCTCCTGGACGTCCGACGCGATCGCGTCGACCCGGTCGATCTGCGTCTGAGCGGAGCGGACGGCCGCGGAGGCGTCGGCGAGCAGCGGGACGGCCTGGTCGGTCACGTCCGCCACCAGCTTGGTGGTCGCCCTGAGCGTCTGGGCCAGCCTCACCAGCGCGACGGCGAGGAAGGAGACCAGGATCGCCCAGAAGACGGCCACGATGATCCCGGCTACCTCGCCTCCGGACACCGTCTGCACCCACTCCCTGACGCGTAAAACTTGCCTCCTGTGAGCCTATCGCGCCCGGCACGGCGTTCTGTACCGCATTACGGGCATACGAAAGCCCGCCGCCCCCGAGGGGACAGCGGGCTCCGAGTGGTACTGCAACCGCTGAAAAATCAGCGGGCGTAGTACTCGACGACCAGCTGCTCGTCGCAGATGACCGGGATCTCCTTGCGGTTCGGCTCGCGGTCCAGGCGGAACGCCAGGGCCTTGAGGTTCACCTGGAGGTAGCGCGGGGTCTCGCCGTCGGGGGCGAAGCCACCCTCGCGGGCCACGGTGAAGAGGGTCTTCTCGCGGCTGCGCTCACGGACCATGACGACGTCGTCGGGACGGACACGGAACGAGGGCTTGTCGGTCTTCTGACCGTTGACTTCGATGTGGCCGTGGACGACCATCTGACGGGCCTGGTAGATCGTGCGGGCGATGCCCGAACGCAGGACCAGGGCGTCGAGACGGCGCTCCAGCTCCACGATCAGGGCCTCACCGGTCTTGCCCTGGACCTTGGAGGCGCGCTCGTAGGCGCGGACGAGCTGACGCTCGGAGAGGTCGTACTGCGCACGCAGACGCTGCTTCTCCAGCAGACGGACCTTGTAGTCCGAGTTCTGCTTGCGGCCACGGCCGTGCTCACCCGGCGGGTAGGGGCGGGCCTCGAAGTACTTGACGGCCTTCGGGGTCAGCGCGATGCCGAGGGCACGCGACTTCTTGACCTTGGGGCGGGACTGGTTCGCCACTGTGTTTGTCTCCGTTTGTTTCTTCGGCTTGTCAGCATCACGAGAGGTCGCAATCCGCAGCCGGGGAAACCCTGCGGGCCGTGAGGCCTGCCGGGCAGCCGCTCCCCTGATCTGGGCACATACGTGCAGCACGCGAGTGGCCCACCGACCGGTCCCGCCCGGGGGCGGATGGTGGTGGGCTGCCCGCGACACCGTTCGACGGTGCGCGACGCTCCTGGGACCCCCTCGCGGGGGTTCCGGCCGGTCGTCCCGCTCTGACAGCGCGGGACACGGCACTTCGGGCGAGTTTACAGGGTGCTCAAGGCCGCTTGCGACCGAGGTGCTTCCTGGTCCATTCGACGGCGTCCGCGTACCGCGCCTCCGCGCCGTGTCTCGTGGGGGTGTAGTACTCGCGGTCCTTGATCTCGTCCGGGGCGTACTGCTGCTCGGCGATGCCTTCGGGGAGGTCGTGCGGATACACGTACCCCTGCGCGTGCCCGAGCTTCGCGGCGCCCTTGTAGTGGCCGTCCCGCATGTGCGCCGGCACCGGTCCCGCGAACCCCTTGCGGACGTCCTCCAGGGCGGCGCCGATCGCGGTCGTCGCCGCGTTGGACTTGGGGGCCAGGGCGAGGGCGATGGTCGCGTGGCTCAGGGTCAGCGCGGCCTCGGGGAAGCCGATCATGGCGACGGCCTGGGCGGCGGCGACGGCTGTCGTGAGGGCCGTCGGGTCGGCGAGGCCGATGTCCTCGCTGGCGGAGATCATCAGGCGGCGGGCGATGAAGCGGGGGTCCTCGCCGGCCTCGATCATGCGGGCCAGGTAGTGCAGGGCGGCGTCGACGTCGGAGCCGCGGATGGACTTGATGAGGGCGCTGGCGACGTCGTAGTGCTGGTCGCCGTCGCGGTCGTACTTGACGGCCGCGCGGTCGACGGTCTGTTCCAGGGTGGCGAGGGTGATCTCGGTCTCGCCCTGGTCGAGGGCGGCGCCGGCGGCGGCTTCGAGGGCGGTGAGGGCGCGGCGGGCGTCTCCGCCGGCGATGCGCAGGAGGTGGTCCTCGGTGTCCTCGGGGAGGGTGACGGCGGCTTTGAGGCCGCGGTCGTCGGCGACGGCCCTTCTGAGGAGGCCGCGCAGGCCGTCGTCCGTGAGGGGTTCGAGGGTGAGGAGGAGGGAGCGGGACAGGAGGGGGGAGATGATCGAGAAGTAGGGGTTCTCGGTCGTCGCCGCGATGAGGGTGACCCAGCGGTTCTCGACGGCCGGGAGGAGGGAGTCCTGCTGGGCCTTGCTGAAGCGGTGGATCTCGTCGAGGAAGAGGACGGTCTCCTTGCCGTAGCCGCCGCTGGCCCGGCGCGCGCCGTCGATGACCGCGCGGACCTCCTTGACGCCGGCGGTGATCGCCGACAGCTCCACGAACCGCTTGTTGGTGGCCTTGGAGACGACGTACGCGAGGGTCGTCTTGCCCGTGCCCGGCGGGCCCCAGAGGATCACCGAGGAGACGCCGGCCGGGCCGCCCGCGCCCTCGCCGACCAGGCGGCGCAAGGGGGAGCCGGGTTTCAGCAGATGCTGCTGGCCCGCCACCTCGTCGAGCGTTCGCGGGCGCATCCGGACCGCCAGGGGGCTTCCGGTCGGATCCTTCTCCTGGCGGTCTTCGGCGGCTGCGGTGAACAGGTCGGGCTCCACACGGAAACCCTAAAGGACGGCACTGACAACGCCCGCCGCGGATGTGAAAGGGCCGCCTCAGCTCGTCCAGAAGTCCCACCAGCGCGTCAGGATCAGCATCCCGATGATCCCGATGTGCACGGCCGGCAGCACCCACGTGAACTCGCCGAAGAAGCTCTTCAGCCAGCCGGGGCCCGGCAGGAAGCCGTTCCGGACGTTGAACGACGTCACGTACCAGAACATGATGATCGTCGCGACCCAGGCCAGCGAGCACCACAGGCACAGCGCGTTGATCCGGTACAGCGACTGGAACTGGAGCCAGGTGCAGAATCCGACGCCGAACAGCGTGCCGAAGTTGAAGGTGAGCCAGTACCAGCGCGGGAAACGGGCGCGGCCCAGCAGGCTGATGCCGACGGCGATGACGATGCCGTAGCAGACGAGCCCGAGCATCGGGTTCGGGAACCCGAAGGCGGCGGCCTGCTTGGACTCCATGACGCTGCCGCAGGACACGACCGGGTTGAGGCTGCACCCGGGGACGAAGGTCTTGCCCTCGACCTTGGCCTCAAGGAGCTTGAACTTGTCGATCGTGATCACCCAGGCGGCGAGCAGCCCCGCCGCGCCCGTGATCACCAGCATCAGCGCGAACGCCCGGCTGCCGCCCACCGCACCGGGCACGTCGGCGGTGGCGCGCTCCGGCTCGTGGTCCGTGGAGACCTCTTTGACTGTCGTCTTGCTCATCACGCCGATCCGTCAAATCGAGAGGGAACCTACTTCTGGCAGCGCTCATTGTGCCGCACGCGTCCCCCTGTCCACCGTTCGAAGGACATAAGAACGGCCCGCCGGACGCCTGTTCAGGACAGGTTGACGCGCTGGAAACGCCGCGGCCGGAATCGCTCGTGAGGACGATTCCGGCCGCGCCGTGTTGACGGTGCGGCTTACGGCAGCAGCCTGGCCCGGAGCTCGCTCACGACGTCCGCCAGCGCGATCGCCGTCTGGTCCCCCGACTCCATGTCCTTGAGCTGGACGACCCCTTCGGCGAGGTCCCGCTCCCCCGCGACCAGCGTGTACCGGGCGCCTGAGCGGTTGGCGTTCTTCATGGCGCCCTTGAGGCCCTTGCCGCCGTACGCGAAGTCGGCGGCGACACCGGCCCTGCGGAGTTCGGTGACCTTGGAGAACAGGACCCGGCGCGCTTCGTCGCCCAGCGGGACGGCGTAGACGGAGGTGGCCGCGGGGAGGTCGAGGGCGACGCCCTCCGCCTCCAGTGCGAGGACCGTGCGGTCGACGCCGAGGGCCCAGCCGACGGAGGGCAGCGCGGGGCCGCCGATCATCTCGGAGAGGCCGTCGTAGCGTCCGCCGCCGCCGACGGCGGACTGCGAGCCGAGGCCGTCGTGGACGAACTCGAAGGTGGTGCGGGTGTAGTAGTCGAGGCCGCGGACCAGCTTCGGGTCGTCCTCGAAGGCGACGCCCTCGGCACTCAGCAGGGCGCGGACCTCCTCGTGGTACGCCTTGCAGGCGTCGCACAGGTAGTCCTGGAGGAGGGGGGCGTCCGTGAGCTGTTTCTGGACGTCGGCGCGCTTGTCGTCGAGGACCCGCAGGGGGTTGATCTCGGCGCGGCGCAGGGTCTCCTCGTCGAGGTCGAGGCCGCGCAGGAACGCCTGGAGGGCCTCGCGGTAGACCGGGCGGCACTCCTTGTCGCCGAGGCTGTTGAGGAGGATGCGGAAGTCCCGCAGGCCGAGCGAGCGGTACGCCTGGTCGGCGAGGACGATCAGCTCGGCGTCCAGCGCCGGGTCCTCGGCGCCGATCGCCTCGGCGCCGACCTGGGAGAAGTGGCGGTAACGGCCCTTCTGGGGGCGCTCGTAGCGGTAGTACGAGCCGGAGTACCAGAGTTTGACGGGGAGGTTGCCGGTCTTGTGGAGGTTGGCCTCCAGCGCGGCGCGCAGCACGGAGGCGGTGCCCTCGGGGCGCAGGGCGAGCTTGTCGCCGCCCTTCGTCTCGAAGGCGTACATCTCCTTCGTGACGATGTCGGTGGACTCGCCGACACCGCGCGCGAAGAGTTCGACGTTCTCGAAGCCGGGCGTCTCGGCGTAGCCGTATCCGGAGGCGCGCAGCGGCGCGGACAGGGCCTCGCGGACCGCGAGGTAGGTCGCGGAGTTCGGCGGCAGCAGGTCGTACGTGCCCTTGGGGGCCTGGAAGGTACTCAACGGAAAGTCACATTCCTCGTCGGGGAGCGTCGGACGCTCCCTGGCCGGCGGCCACCTGCCTCAGATAGGCGTTGGTGGCGCGTTCGCGGCCGATGGTGGTCTGGGGGCCGTGTCCGGAGAGGACCACGGTGGAGTCGTCGAGCGGCAGGCACACCCGGGCCAGTGAGGCCAGCATGGCGTCCATGGAGCCGCCGGGCAGGTCGGTGCGTCCGATGGAGCCGGCGAAGAGCAGGTCCCCGGAGAAGAACACCGACGGGATGTCGGCGCTCTCGGGGAGCCTGAACGTCACCGACCCCTCGGTATGGCCCGGTGCGTGCGCGACGGTGAGTTCCAGACCCGCCAGCTCCAGCCGCGCTCCGTCGGTGAGTTCACGGACGTCGTCCGGCTCCCCGATGGTCAGCTCGCCGAGCAGCGGCATCCCGATGGACCGGCCGAGGGCCTTCTCGGGGTCGCTCATCATGAACCGGTCGTCGGGGTGGATCCAGGCGGGCACGTCGTGCGCGCCGCACACCGGGACGACGGAGGCCACGTGGTCGATGTGGCCGTGGGTGAGGACGACGGCGACGGGCTTGAGCCGATGCTTCGCGAGTGCTTCCTCGACTCCGGGGGCCGCCTGGTGGCCCGGGTCGATGATCACGCACTCCTCACCGGCGGCCGGGGCGACGAGATAACAGTTCGTCCCCCAGGCTCCGGCGGGGAACCCGGCAATGAGCACGATCGTCCTTCGTTTGTCTAGATACGGGGGGCTTGCGCACAGCGCGACCCACGTCAGAGCCTACCGGCGCTGCCGTTTCCTCAGCCAACCCATATACGGTACGGGGCACACACAGGAGCGAACCGACGTACGAGACGCACGAGGAGAAGACCGGTGGTCACCCAGGAACAGCGGAAGCGGCAGCTCGCGCGGGAGAAGTTCTTGCGGCAGCAGCAACGGCGCACCGCCGCCCGGCGCAAGGCCCGTGTGCGCAACTCGGTGATCGCGTCGGTGCTCGGCGTGGTCGTCGTCGGCAGCGTCGCGATCTACGCGACGGGTGCCCTGAAGGACGACGACAAGAAGAAGTCGGACGACGTGGCGGCCTCCCCGTCGCCGAAGCCGAGCAAGGGCCCGGACCCGTGCGGGAAGCCGGCGGCGGGCTCGGTCAAGACGGAGACGTGGAAGACCGAGCCGAAGCTCACGATCGACAAGTCGGCGAAGTACACGATGACGCTCGACACCACGTGCGGTGCGATCGGCATCGACCTGAAGGCGTCGGCCGCCCCGCAGACGGTCAACTCCTTCGACTTCCTGGCCGGCAAGGGCTACTTCGACCACACGAAGTGCCACCGACTCACCACCGAGGGCATCTACGTCCTTCAGTGCGGCGACCCGACGGGCAAGGGCAACGGCGGCCCCGGCTACACGCTCCCGGACGAGAACCTGAAGGACGCGTCCCTGAAGAGCAACACCTACCCGGCGGGCACGGTCGCGATGGCGAACACCGGCCAGCCGCACACCGGCGGCAGCCAGTTCTTCCTGGTCTACCAGGACAGCCAGCTGCCGCCGCAGTACACCCCGTTCGGGACGGTGTCGGCGGACGGCATGAAGGTGCTGAAGAAGATCGCCGCCGCGGGTGCGCAGCCCGCGGACCCGACGAGCGGCATGACCGCACCGAACGCGACGGTCGTGATCGACAAGGCGACGGTCGCGAAGTCCTGAGGAATCCCGGGCGGCCGGCAGCGTAATTTCGGTCGCGCTGGATGCGGACAGGCACACTGCCGGTCGCCTATGTTGGCCAAGACGAAACTGTGGACGATGCCCGGGGGCGCGTAAGCCTTGCGCGGGCATCATGTGGAGGAGGCGCTGTGAGCAGCGACCCGTGGGGCCGCGTCGACGAGACGGGGACCGTGTACGTGCGTACGGCCGACGGCGAGCAGGTCGTCGGTTCCTGGCAGGCCGGCTCTCCCGAGGAGGCGCTGGCCTACTTCGAGCGCAAGTACGAGGGCCTGGTGGTCGAGATCGGCCTCCTGGAGAAGCGCGTGCGCACCACCGACCTGTCGGCCAAGGACGCACAGGTGGCGATCGACCACCTCCGCGAGCAGGTCGACGCGCATCACGCGGTCGGTGACCTGGCGTCGCTGAAGGAACGGCTCGACTCGCTGGTGGCGTCCGTCGAGTCGCGGCGCGAGGAGCGCAAGCAGCAGCGCGCCAAGCAGTCCGAGGAGTCCCGCAAGGCCAAGGAGGACCTGGTCACCGAGGCCGAGCAGCTCGCGCAGTCCGACCAGTGGCGGGCGGCCGGCGAGCGGCTGCGTGCCCTGGTCGACACGTGGAAGGGCCTGCCGAGGCTCGACCGCAAGTCGGACGACGAGCTGTGGCACCGCTTCTCGCACGCCCGCTCGGCGTTCTCCAAGCGGCGCAAGGCGCACTTCGCGCAGCTCGACGCGCAGCGCGAGGACGCCCGCCGGCTCAAGGAGCGGCTGGTCGCGGAGGCCGAGTCGCTGTCGTCGTCCCAGGACTGGGGTCCGACGGCGGCCCGTTACCGCGAGCTGATGTCGGACTGGAAGGCCGCCGGCCGTGCCCAGCGTGAGCACGAGGACGACCTGTGGAACCGCTTCCGCGGCGCCCAGGACGTGTTCTTCGCGGCCCGCAGCGGGGTCTTCGCCGAGCGGGACGCCGAGCAGACGGAGAACCTGAAGCTGAAGGAGGAGCTGGCCGGTGAGGCCGAGAAGCTCCTGCCGATCGGCGATCTGAAGACGGCGCGTGCGGCGTTCCGCGCGATCAACGAGCGCTGGGAGGCCATCGGGCACGTCCCGCGCGACGCCCGTCCGAAGGTCGAGGGCCGGATGCACACGGTCGAGCGCGCCCTTCAGGACGCCGAGGAGACCGAGTGGCGCCGGACGAACCCGGAGGCGCGTGCGCGTGCCGCCGGTCTCACCGGCCAGCTCCAGGCCGCCGTCGACAAGCTCCGCTCCCAGATCGACACGGCCCGCGCGCAGGGCAACAACTCGCGTGCGGACAAGCTGGAGCGCGAGCTGGAGGGGCGTCAGGCGCTGCTGGACCAGGCGCTGAAGGGGCTGCAGGAGTTCGGCGGCTGATTTTCCCGTGAAAAAAGAGGGCCCCGTACGCGGGGCCCTCTTTTTGTGCGCCTTACCGCCTTACGGCCGCCTGGCCGACGTCACCCGGTACACGTCGTACACGCCCTCCACGCCCCGTACGGCCTTCAGGACGTGCCCGAGGTGTTTCGGGTCGCCCATCTCGAAGGTGAAGCGGGAGGTGGCGACCCGGTCGCGGGAGGTCTGGACGGCCGCGGAGAGGATGTTGACGTGCTGGTCGGACAGGACGCGTGTGACGTCCGACAGGAGCCGGGAGCGGTCGAGGGCCTCGACCTGGATGGCGACCAGGAAGACCGAGGACTGGGTGGGTGCCCACTCGACGTCGAGGATGCGCTCGGGCTCACGGGACAGTGACTCCACGTTGACGCAGTCGCTGCGGTGAACCGATACGCCACTACCCCGGGTGACGAACCCGATGATCGGGTCGCCGGGGACGGGCGTGCAGCAGCGGGCCAGCTTGACCCACACGTCGTCGACGCCCTTGACGACCACACCGGGGTCGTTGTTGCTGCGCCGCTTGCGGCCACGCGTCCGGGACGGCGGAACGGCCTCGTCGATCTCCTCGGTGGCCGCCTCCTCCCCGCCGAGCGCCTGCACGAGTTTCTGGACGACGCCCTGAGCTGCGACATGGCCCTCGCCGATCGCCGCGTACAGGGACGAGATGTCCGGGTAGCGCATCTCGTGCGCCAGAGTAACCAGGGAGTCGCCGGTGAGGATGCGCTGGATCGGCAGGTTCTGCTTGCGCATCGCGCGGGCGATGGCGTCCTTGCCCTGCTCGATCGCCTCGTCCCGGCGCTCCTTGGAGAACCAGGCGCGGATCTTGTTGCGGGCGCGGGGCGACTTGACGAAGTTCAGCCAGTCCCGGGAGGGTCCGGCGCCGGCCGCCTTGGAGGTGAAGACCTCGACGAGGTCGCCGTTGTCGAGGGTCGACTCCAGCGGGACGAGCCGGCCGTTGACGCGGGCTCCTATCGTGCGGTGGCCGACCTCCGTGTGGACCGCGTACGAGAAGTCCACGGGGGTGGCGCCGGCCGGGAGCGCGATGACGTCGCCCTTGGGGGTGAAGACGAAGACCTCGTTGCGGGACAGGTCGAAGCGCAGGGACTCCAGGAACTCGCTGGGGTCCTCCGTCTCCTTCTGCCAGTCCAGGAGCTGGCGCAGCCACGCCATGTCGTTGAGGTGGTCGTCCTTGCCCTTGCCGGCCTTGGGGACGTCCGTGCGGACCTTGGAGGCGCCCGCCACGGCCTCCTGCTTGTACTTCCAGTGGGCGGCAATGCCGTACTCGGCGCGGCGGTGCATGTCGAACGTGCGGATCTGGAGTTCGACGGGCTTGCCGTTGGGGCCGATGACCGTCGTGTGCAGCGACTGGTACATGTTGAACTTGGGCATCGCGATGTAGTCCTTGAACCGGCCGGGGACCGGGTTCCATCGCGCGTGGACGGTGCCGAGGGCGGCGTAGCAGTCGCGGACGGTGTCGACGAGGACGCGGATGCCCACCAGGTCGTAGATCTCCGCGAAGTCGCGGCCTCGTACGATCATCTTCTGGTAGACGGAGTAGTAGTGCTTCGGCCGGCCCGTGACGGTCGCCTTGATGCGGGCGGCGCGCAGGTCGCTCTGCACCTCGTCGGTCACTATCGCGAGGTACTCGTCGCGCTTCGGCGCCCGCTCGGCCACCAGCCGGACGATCTCGTCGTACATCTTGGGGTAGAGGATCGCGAACGCGAGGTCCTCCAGCTCCCACTTGATGGTGTTCATGCCCAGGCGGTGGGCCAGGGGCGCGTAGATCTCCAGGGTCTCGCGCGCCTTCTTCTCCTGCTTCTCCCGCTTGAGGTAGCGCATGGTGCGCATGTTGTGCAGGCGGTCGGCGAGCTTGATGACCAGGACGCGGGGGTCCTTGGCCATGGCGACGACCATCTTGCGGACGGTCTCCGCCTGCGCGGCCTCGCCGAACTTGACCTTGTCGAGCTTGGTGACGCCGTCGACGAGGAGGGCGACGACGTCGCCGAAGTCGCGGCGCAGGTCGTCGAGGCCGTACTCGGTGTCCTCGACGGTGTCGTGCAGCAGGCCCGCCATCAGCGTCGCCGGGTCCATGCCGAGTTCGGCGAGGATCGTCGTCACCGCGAGGGGGTGGGTGATGTACGGGTCGCCGCTCTTGCGTTTCTGGCCTCTGTGCCAGCGTTCGGCGACCTGGTAGGCGCGCTCGATCTGGCGCAGCGTCGCCGTCTCGATCTTCGGGTCGTTGCTGCGGACTATCCGCAGGAGCGGTTCGAGGACCGGGTTGTAGGGGTTCGCGCGCTGGACACCGAGGCGGGCCAGCCGGGCGCGGACCCGGTTCGAGGAGCCGGTACGGGCGGGCTGCGGGGCCGGTGCGGGGCGGGCCG
>NZ_JBTYMC010000108.1:0-20241 GCF_054880855.1 Streptomyces sp. S6
CTGCGGCCGGCGCGGGCATCGCCGTCGGCGGCATGAACGGCGTCGGCACAGTGGGCGCCCTGGTCGGCGCGGGCGCCGCGGTGTGCGCCCTCATCGGCCACCGGGTGGCCAGCTACGACTACCCGTCGAAGTTCGTCCACTGCACAGCAGGCGTGGCCCTGCCACTGGCACTGGCCGCTCCGGCGGTGTACGTGCTGGGGCGGGTGGTGGGTTAGGCGCACGCGCGCGGGGCCGTTGGTCGAGGGCGGGCGGCGCGGCGAGTGGCGCTACGCGCGCGTGGCCGCAGTTGGGCGGAAGGAGTGGCCGTTTCCGTCTGTGGAGCCCGCCGCGCGGGTGGCCGTTCGTGGCGCCCGAACCACGCGTGCGGCGTCCCTCAGTCGGCCACACGCGCGCGTACCTGCCCGCATACGGCCCCCGCGCGGCAGCCCCCTCGGCGCTCGCACGCGCGTGTGCCCGTAGTCCGGATCGGCCGTGTCGGTCCAACCGCACCTCCACGCGCGCGTGCCCGCTCACTGTCACAACCGGTCGACAGTCCCCGGGAGACCCTCTGCCCAGCGGGTTACCTTGGGTGGCTGAAAGGACCAGGGCGCTTCAGGGCTCCGGTCGGTACTTACTGGGGGAACCACAACAATGCGCGGGCTTCGGATACTTCTGATCGTCGTGGTGGTACTGGGCGGGCTGTTCGTGCTCGCGGACCGGCTGGCGGTGAACTTCGCGGAGAGCGAGGCCGCCGACAAGCTGAAGGCGAACGAGGGGCTGACGGCCACGCCCGACGTCTCGATCAAGGGGTTCCCCTTCCTCACCCAGGCGCTCGGCGGGACGCTCGACGACGTCGAGGTCGGCATCAAGCAGTACGACGCGGCGACCGGGACGGGCACCGGGAAGATCCGGATCGACGACCTCAAGGCGAGCATGAAGGGCGTCGACTTCGACAGCAGCTTCAGCTCCGCGACGGCCTCCACCGCGAGCGGCACCGCCGCGATCTCGTACGCCGAACTCCTGAAGGCCGCGAAGTCCGAGCCGACGCGGATCATGCGAGGCGTCGAGGCCGAGGTCGTCGGGCTGTCCGACGGCGGCAACGGGAAGATCAAGGTCGACGTCGAGGCCACGACGCCCATCGGGAAGGTACCGGCGTCCGTGCTGAGCACGGTGACCGTCGAGGGCGACACCGTCCGCGTGCACGCCGACAACCTGCCCAGCTTCGGGGGTGTGGACGCCGCCGAGGGCGAGGTCCGCAAGATCACCGACTTCCAGCAGAAGATCGAGAACCTGCCGGGCGGGATCAAGCTGGACAAGGTGGTCGCGGTGGCGAGCGGCGTGGAGATCACGGTGAAGGGTTCGAACGTACGACTCGCGGGGTAGGGGGCGTACGGGTCTCCGTCCGAGGGGCGAGACAGAGGTGTCCGAACCGTAGATGTCCGGTCCCTCCGGAGTACTACGGGTAGGGCCCGTAGCCCTTCGGGACGTAGCGTCGTCTCGGAATCCGGACGATCGCATCTCGCCATACGACACACCGGTGACAGCGTGCCCGATCCGTCCCTACGATCGACAGCATGAAGCGTCAGGCGGATCTCACGAAGCGGCGGGCAGTCGACCTGTGCCGCGTCGCCGCCATGCTCTGTCGCGCTTCCTGAAGCTCCCGGAAGCCTTCCGCAGCCTTTTTCCGCCCTGCTCAGGGCCCGCGCGCCCGTCATACCGAGGTCGCGCCCTTCTTGCACACCCCCGCCGCAACTGCCCCGGAGGAGAACGAGCATGAGCCGCAGCGACGTCCTGGTCGACGCCGACTGGGTCGAGGCCAACCTCGACAACGCCGACATCGCGATCGTCGAGGTCGACGAGGACACCTCGGCCTACGAGAAGAACCACATCCGAAACGCCATCCGGATCGACTGGACGAAGGACCTCCAGGACCCGGTACGCCGTGACTTCGTCGACCAGGAGGGCTTCGAGAAGCTCCTGTCCGCGAAGGGCATCGCCAACGACACACTGGTGATTCTCTACGGCGGCAACAACAACTGGTTCGCGTCGTACGCCTACTGGTACTTCAAGCTGTACGGCCACGAGAACGTGAAGCTGCTCGACGGTGGCCGCAAGAAGTGGGAGCTGGACGCCCGCGAGCTGGTCGAGGAGGTGCCCGTCCGGGCGGCCACCGACTACAAGGCGAAGCCGCAGAACACCGCGATCCGCGCCTTCCGTGACGACGTCGTCGCCGCGATCGGCAACCAGAACCTGGTCGACGTCCGCTCGCCCGACGAGTTCTCCGGCAAGCTGCTCGCCCCCGCGCACCTGCCGCAGGAGCAGTCGCAGCGCCCCGGCCACGTGCCGTCCGCGCGCAACATCCCGTGGTCGAAGAACGCCAACGACGACGGCACCTTCAAGTCGGACGACGAGCTGAAGGAGCTGTACACCGAGGAGCAGGTCGACCTCGCGAAGGACACGATCGCGTACTGCCGGATCGGTGAGCGTTCCGCGCTGACCTGGTTCGTGCTGCACGAGCTGCTCGGTGTCGAGAACGTCAAGAACTACGACGGTTCCTGGACCGAGTACGGCAGCCTCGTCGGCGTCCCGATCGAGCTCGGCGCCGGCAAGTAGCCGTCCCGTAGTACTCAGGTACCCCCTACCTGATCCCTCTCCGCCCCTGCCCGACCGTTCAAGACCTCTGGAGTACAGCAATGTGTGGAGCGAAGGCCGGCGGCCCCGACGCCTCGACGATCAAGCCCGGTGAGACCACGATCCAGGGCCAGGTGACGCGTGACGGTGAGCCGGTGACCGGTTACGTCCGTCTCCTGGACTCGACCGGCGAGTTCACGGCGGAGGTCCCCACCTCCGCGACGGGCCAGTTCCGCTTCTACGCGGCCGAAGGCACCTGGACCGTCCGCGCCCTCGTCCCCGGCGCCACCGCCGACCGCACGGTCGTCGCCCAGCAGGGCGGGCTGGCGGAGGTCGCGATCGCGGTCTGAGCGACGTCTGACCCGTAGGGCCGTACCCGTAGTACTCGGGTACGGCCCTACGGGTTGTTCAGGGCCGTGTTGTTCAGGGCCATTTCCGAACTGGCTGTCACGGATCCGTGACAGGGAGCCGATAATTCCGGGGAACTGCGCGAATAACGTTGTTCTCGCAGGTCACAGGGGCCGCTTGACAACAGAAAAGCCGTCGGGAGTTTCCATGCGTATCGCGCTTCGCGCAGCTGTCGCCGTCCTCGCCATCGCGGGGGTAGGGGTCGGCACCATCACCACCGCCAGTGCCACCACCAAGGGCGAAGCGGCCAACTGCATCGGCACGGCCACCGTCGCGTCGGCGTACGGCGGGTTCAAGGTGAAGCTCGTCAACAGCGCCGACAGCGGTGCGTCGGCGACGCTCGTCGACAACAAGGGTGCCTTCGTGGCCCGCGTCGACCAGAGCAAGCCCTCGAACCCCTCCGCCGGCATCAGGATCAACGGGGTGCTGAGCGCGAAGCCGGTCTTCCAGCAGCGCAGCCAGGGCGGGTCGACGCCGTGGAAGTCCGTCGCGTTCCCGGCGCTGAGCGCGAGCTGCACGCAGAAGGGCAAGCTGGTGCGCACGCAGAAGCTCGACGCCCACCAGCGTGCGCAGATCTTCAGGGTCTCCGACCAGCACTACCAGGCCCGGGTCTTCAAGGACGACAAGCTCGTGTCCTTCGTCGACGCGAACGTCCGCTCCGGCGCGGCGGTCGTCGGCAACCGCACGTTCCTCCTCGACTCCTCCGGGCAGACCCTCACCTGGACCGGCGTCGCCGGGCCGAAGGCCAAGCCGGGCCGGTACAAGCTGGTCAACGACGCCAGGGTGAAGCTCGTCCACGACAGGAAGAAGGGGTACGGGGTCCAGGGCACCACCGTCCACGGCACCTTCCCCTACGCCTACGCCCCCGCACGACCCGTAGTACTCCAGGACGACGCCACGATCGTCGTCCTGACCAACAACGGAGCCCTCAGCAGCTACGTCTACGGCGAGAAGCAGAAGGCCCCGGTCTACCTGGGCGCCTAGTAGCTCCACGGGCCTACGCTGGAGGTATGTACGCACGGCGGCGGCACGTGTACTTCGCCATGATGGCCACCTGCATCGGCCTCTTCGTCCTCGCCTGGGGCGTGGTACGGATCTGGTCGATGCCGGTGGCCGTGGGCATGTGTGTGGTGGCCATGGTCATTCCCCCGCTCGCGGCGATCGTCGCGAACCGGAGAGGCCCCGACGACCGCTGGTGGGACGACCCTTCGGGCGACCCCAAGTCGGACGAGTGGTGGGACGAGCTGGACGGGAAGAAACGGCGCCCCTAGGGGGCGGGCCCGTAGAGGTCAGGCTCCTGGAGGCCGATGTGCCCGGGCGACCGTCAGCAGGAGAGGGGCCCGGGCGCCGAGAAGGGCGGCGAGGTCCGCGAGGGTCTCGGCGAAGGGTGGCTCCGGAGGGGTACCTCCCGGGGCGGACGACCGGACGAACCCACGGTCTGCTTCGTCGCCGACGGCGCCAAGAGGGTGAGGTCGGGGGAGCTGAGCGCTGTCGCCGGGCCCGGGGAGCTGTTGGTCGAACTTGAGGACTACGGGGAGTACGGGGGAGATGGGGGGCACGGGGGTGAGGAGCGTACGGGATGCCCGCGGGGTCTTGAGGGCCGGCCGCGGCGTCGATGCCTCCGCCCCTCTCCGACGCCGTCGCCCATATGAGCGCCGCCGGACTGCACCGGCACTTCAAGGCGGTCACGGGTATGACACCCCTGAGGTATCAGAAGCGGCTGCGGATGCAGGAGACGCGGCGGCTGGTGGGCGGGCAGGAGTCGCCGGCGCAGGTCGCGCCGGCGGTGGGGTACGTGAGTACCACCCAGTTCAGCCAGGAGTATCGGAGTGCCTACGGACTACCGCCCGGGCAGGACGCCGCGAGGCTGAGAGCGGGACGGTAGTCCGCAGGGGGTAGGGGATGTACGGGTCAGCTGCCCTGGCCCGCGCTCCCCACCGGGCCGACCTTGACCGGGGTGCCGCCGCCCTCGGTGACGGGGAGGGAGGCGCCACCCGGCCAGGCGAGGGAGACCGTCTTGGTGTCGTTCGGCGGGGTGACGAGGAGGCCGGTGATACGGACGCCGGAGCCGCCGGAGGTGTTCACGGGGTAGGAGATCGGGAAGTAGATCTCGGCGCCGTTCTTCAGGGTGACGTTGACGCTCTCCTGGCCGGTGCGCTTCGCGGAGATCGTGCCCGAGGTGGTCTTCAGGTCGACGCCCGCGTAACCGCCGATCGTGCAGGACTTGCCGCTGCGGTTCTTGAGGGTGACGACGACGGTGCCGTCCTTGTCGCCGGAGATGGTGCGGTCCGCCGCCGTGATCGTCAGGCCGTCGGTGGTGCAACGGGCGGTCTTGGACGTGGAGTTGGCGCCGGTCGCGCCGCCGGTGGCCTTGCCGGCGCCGTCCTTCGTGCCGCCGCCCGTCGTGGAGCCGCTCGCACCCGAACCGCCCGTCGTGGAGCCGGTGCCCGCCGAACCGCCCGTCGCCGTACCGCCGTTGGGGGTGGACACGGACGCCACCGGGGTGGTCGACGTGTCGTTGCCCGCCTTCGCCCGGCCGTCGTCGGAAGAGGAGCAGGCGGTGAGCGAGAGACCGGCGACGACGGCCACAGCGGCGAAGGTCAGCTTCTGAGCACGCATCGTTTTCTTCCTCAACTTCGGTATGGGTGAGCGTTGTTGACCAACAAGAGGTGCTCGCCCCGAAGCCCGTTGCCTCCGACATCCCTCTAAGACACGCCTGTTACGTGCTCAATACACGAGCGCCTGAACCCCGTCCGCCAGTGCCTCCTGCACGAACACCTGTGCACCGGCGATCCGGACCCCGTCGATCACGTCCTTCTCCGTGATGTCCCGGCGTGCAGCGCACTGCGTGCACAGCGTGACCTTGCCGGTGGAGAGGATCGTGTCGAGGAGGTCCGGGAGGGGGGCCGCGTGCGGCAGCTCGAACTCCGCCGCCCGGCCCGGGAGGGCGAACCACGCGGACTCGCCGGTGAGCCACAAGGACACGTCCACCCCGCTGGCCACCGCCACCGAGGCCACGGTGAAAGCCTGGGAGCAGCGTTCGGGGGCGTCGGCGCCCGCGGTCACCTTGATCACTAGCTTCTTGGACATGCCGTGAAGCGTAGTGCCGGGGCAGGCTGTCGCCGTGGCCCTTACGGGGGAGGGCGTCTACGGGGGCGTCCCCTAGGGGTGCTGGCCCGATGAGTGGGGGCGACCCCGGCGGCGTAAGCTGGGGTCCGGCCTTGTGTACCTGAATCGCGCCTCTAGGAGCACCCCGTGCTTGAAGTCTTCTTCGAAGCTCTCCTCGTCCTGGTCTGCGTCGGCGTGCTCGCGTTCGCCGGGCTGACCGTGAAGAAGCTGTACCAGGGCCAGCGCTGACCCCGTACGACCAGGAAGCCTGATGATCGAGATCCCGTCCGACCTGCACAAGGACCTTCTGCCGCTCGCCTTCCTGCTCGGCCAGTGGGCCGGCGCCGGCGTGCACGACTTCCCCGGCTCGGAGAAGTGCAACTTCGGTCAGGAGGTCAGCTTCACCCAGGACGGGCGCGACTTCCTGGAGTACACCTCTCATACCTGGGTACTGGACAACGACGGCAACAAGGTCCGCCCCCTGGAGTCCGAGCACGGCTTCTGGCGGATCGACGCCGAACGCAAGGTCGAGGTCACGATGGTCCGTGACGACGGCGTCGTCGAGGTCTGGTACGGCGAGCTGGCCGACAAGAAGCCCCAGATCGACCTGGTGACCGACGCCGTCGCCCGCACCGCGGCGTCTGCCCCTTACACCGGTGGCAAGAGGTTGTACGGGTACGTCAAGAGCGACCTCATGTGGGTCGGCGAGAAGCAGACCCCCGAGGTGGAGCTGCGCCCCTACATGTCCGCCCACCTCAAGAAGGTCGTCACCCCCGAAGAGGTGGCCCGCTGGGCGAAGGCGCTCCCGCAGGACATGCCGGACGACGGGATCGCTTTCTTCAAGTAGTCCTAGACTCTTCAGTGTGGTGAGCACCGACTGGAAGAGCGACCTCAGGCAGCGTGGGTATCGGCTGACGCCGCAGCGGCAGCTTGTGTTGGAAGCCGTGGACACGCTGGAGCATGCGACCCCCGACGACATCCTCGTGGAAGTGAGGAAGACGGCGTCGGGGGTCAACATTTCCACGGTCTACCGGACGCTGGAGCTGCTGGAGGAGCTGGGGCTGGTCAGCCACGCGCACCTCGGGCACGGGGCGCCGACCTACCACCTCGCCGACCGGCACCATCATCTGCACCTCGTGTGCCGGGACTGTGACCGGGTGATCGAGGCGGATGTCGCGGTGGCCTCGGAGTTCACGGACGCCCTGCGGGAGCGGTTCGGGTTCGAGACCGACATGAAGCACTTCGCGATCTTCGGCCGCTGCAAGGAGTGCACGGCCGCGCGGGCGGACCAGGACCAGGACCAGGACTAGAGAGCCAGGACCAGAGAACCAGGGTCCGGTCCCGCTGGAGTACTACGGGGCGGGGCCGCGAATGTGTAAGGGTCAATTACCGCGTCGTAGGGTTGTGGGTATGAAGAGTCCCTTGCTGTCCTTGCCCGGCGCCGTGTCCGCCGAAGGTGTGGACGACGGTGTCGCCGCCCACTACGGGGAGCTGTTCCGGGAGCAACGGGCTCTCGCCGACGGGCGGGGGTTCGTCGACCTGTCGCACCGGGGAGTCGTCACCGTCAGTGGGGACGACCGGCTGGCCTGGCTGCATCTGCTGCTCACCCAGCATGTCAGCGAGCTGCCGGCCGGTGTCGCCACCGAGGCGCTGATCCTCTCCGCCAACGGGCACATCGAGCACGCGCTGTACCTCGTTGACGACGGGGAGACCGTGTGGGCGCATGTCGAGCCCGGGGCCCAGGAGGCGCTGATCGCCTACCTGGAGTCCATGAAGTTCTTCTACCGGGTCGAGGTCGCCGACCGGACCGAGGACTACGCTGTCGTCCACCTCCCGGCCGGGTCCGTCGTCGAGGCGCCTGGCTCCGCGGTCGTACGGGAGGTCCCCTACGGGCGGGACCTGTTCCTGCCCCGGGGGGAGCTGGAGGAGTTCGCCGCCGAGGTCGGGGACGCCGCCGGGCTCCTCGCCTACGAGGCGCTGCGCGTGGAGCAGCACCGGCCCCGGGTCGGGTTCGAGACCGATCACCGGACCATCCCGCACGAACTGGGGTGGATCGGGAGCGCCGTCCATCTCCAGAAGGGGTGCTACCGGGGGCAGGAGACCGTGGCCCGGGTGCAGAACCTCGGCAAGCCGCCTCGCCGGCTCGTCTTCCTGCACCTCGACGGCAGCGAGGTGCAGTTGCCGGGGCGCGGGGCCGAGGTGCGGGTCGCGTCCGCGGGGGACGAGGGGCGGAAGATCGGGTTCGTGACGACGGCTGCCCGGCACCATGAACTCGGGCCCATCGCACTGGCGTTGGTGAAGCGGAACGTGCCGGTGGACGCGGGGTTGGTGGTCGACGGCACGGCTGCGGGGACGGCTGCGGCTCAGGAAGTCGTCGTCGAGCCCTAGTTGTTGTCGTGTGGGGGTTCCGGCCCGGCCGGTCGGGAACTGGGGTGGAAGCTGGTCCAGTTCGGCGAGTCGGGCGGGCTCGGGGGCGTACCGGAGTCTCTGCGGGGACAGTTGGGTCAGGTCATGGCGGACGCGTGCGCTGTGCTGGGGGACCGCATGAGGAGACGGTGACGGCGTTCACCCGGGAGAGGTAGGGGGAGCCTCAGGGTCGTACGGGTCCCCCCGAGGCTTACGGGGGCCGGCAGGCGTCAGATCTCGATCAGCACCGTGAACGGCCCGTCGTTCGTCAGGGTCACCCTCATCTGTGCTCCGAAGCGGCCCGTGGTCACCGTTGCCCCCAGCGCACGCAGTTCCGATACGACGGCGTCGACGAGGGGTTCGGCGACGCTGCCGGGGGCGGCGGCGTTCCAGGTGGGGCGGCGGCCCTTGCGGGCGTCGCCGTAGAGGGTGAACTGGCTGATCACCAGGAGCGGGGCGGCGATGTCGCTGCACGACTTCTCGTCGGCCAGCATGCGAAGGGACCAGAGTTTCCTGGCCAGTTGGGCGGCCTTCTCCTTCGTGTCGTCGTGGGTCACGCCCACCAGGACGCACAGGCCCTCGCCCTCGAACGCGCCGACCGTCTCGCCCTCGACGACCACGCTCGCGCCGTCCGCTCTCTGCACCACAGCTCGCATGTGCCCATCATGCCGGGGGCCGGGGAGGGGGACGAAAGTGGGGGTGTGGGGGCGAAAGTGGGGGCCGAAAGCCCCCATCTGGGGCCGTTCGGGGGCACTCGGTCACATAGCGGCCACTTGGGGTGGCACCATGCTTCCCACACGCCCGGTCGAGGGGACGGTCGAGGGGACGGTTTGAGGCGGATGAGCACACTCAGTACATCGGGTACGCGGTACGAGGAGTACGACCTGTCCCGGCTCAGCCTGGCCGAGCTGCGTGATCTGCGCAGGGACGCGCTGCGGGACGAGGCGGATCTCAGTTACGTGCGCAGGCTGTTGCAGGGACGGATCGACATCCTGCGGGCGGAGTTGGCCTGTCGGGGTACCGCTGTGGTGGGGGGTGTCGTGGAGCGGCTCTCCGAGATCCTCGCGGACGGGCCGGCGCGGTACCGGTCGTCCGCCCGGCACGTGACCCTTAGTACCCCTCAGGGTGAGGAGTACCGGAAGCTGGCCGCCGAGATGCTGGGGGAGGTGGAGCTGTCGGACCTGGCGGCTCGTACCGACGGGGAGCTGAGTGAGGCGATGGGGAGACTTGAGAGCTACGAGCAGGAGGTCTCGCGGCGGCGGCAGGCGTTGCAGCGGGCGGCCGACGAGTGCGGGGGCGAGATCACCCGGAGGTATCGGGAGGGTGAGGCCCAGGTGGACGATCTGCTGGTCTGAGAGGCGGGGGGCAATTGACTGGAGGCAGGGGGCGGGGCGTGTTTAGCGTGGGGCATGGACAACGAACCCATTGACATCCGTCTGATCCGCGACGACGAGCGGCTCGCCTGGCTGCGGGCGCTCAGGACCGGCTTCCTCCAGGTCTCGACGGTCTCCGAGGAGCAGGTGGCGGGACGCCGGGTCGCGGATGCGGAGTCGAGGGTCTACGGGGCGTTCGAGGGTCAGCGGGTCGTGGGTACGTACCGGTCGTTCCCGCAGGAGCTGACGGTGCCGGGTGGGGGCGTGGTCGCCGCGAACGCGATCTCCAACGTCGCCGTGCTGCCCACGCACCGGCGGCGGGGGGTGCTGACGCGGGTGATGCGGGAGGATCTCACCGCCGCCAAGGAGCGGGGGGACGTCGCCGCGACGCTGATCGCCGCCGAGTACCCGATCTACGGGAGGTACGGGTTCGGGCCCGCCACCTCCGTCGCCGAGTGGAGCGTCGACGCGACCCGTACGGGTCTCGACCCCCGGTGGGCCGCGCCCGAGTGCGGGGGCCGGGTGGAGGTGGTGGAGCCGGAGGACGTGCGGAAGGCGGGTCCCGAGCTGCACGAGCGGGTGCGGCGGGGGCAGCCGGGCGCGGTGAGTCGTACTCAGGCATGGTGGGACACCGCGACCGGAGTACTACGGGTCTATGAGGGTGAGCGGCCGATGCCGGCGTTCGTGGCGTACCGGTCGCCGGCCGGGGAGATCGAGGGGCTGGCGGCGTACTCCGTGGACGACGCGTGGAGCGGGGGCGGGCAGGCTGCCAACACGCTGACCGTGAAGTGGCTGATCGGGACGTCCCCGGCGGCGCAGCGCGCGCTGTGGCACTTCCTGTGCTCGATCGACTGGGTCGCCACCGTCGAGACGGGCTGGCGGGGCCCCGACGATCTGCTTCCCCGGCTGCTCCCGGACCCCCGCGCCGCGCGCGTCAAGATGCTCTCGGACTGGCTGTGGGTGCGGCTCCTGGACGTCGGACGTGCTCTGGAGGCGCGTGCGTACGACGCTGAGGGCGAGCTGGTCCTGGAGGTGGACGACGCCGCAGGACTGGCCGGGGGCCGGTTCCTGCTGGAGGCGTCGCCGAAGGGGGCGTCCTGCACCCCGAGCACCCGGAGCGCCGACCTCGCGCTGGACGTGTCCGACCTCGCGTCGCTGTGGCTCGGCGACGAGTCGGTGGCGCGGTTGGCGGCGCTGGGCCGGGTGCGGGAGGTACGAGCGGGCGCCGTGCGTGAGGCCGGCGCCCTGCTGCGTACGTCCGGGCGGCCATGGTGCCCGGACATGTTCTGAGTCGAGTCCCCCAGGGGTCGGCCCCTAAGGGAGGTGCCCCTTAGGGGGCGGCCCCTGCGAAGCGGGACTGGGTTCGCTCCTGGTTCGCTCCTCTCCGCTCACTGGTCGTCCTGAGGTCGTACTTCTGAAGGTCGTACTTCTGAAGGTCGTACTTCTGACGGTGCAACTCGTCCGTAGCTGTCGCTGTGAAGTTGTGGCTGTGCTCGCGATGTTCTGTTGTGGCTGTGCGGTGGTGCCTCGTATGCGGTTGTGGCTGTGCGTCCGCGGCCAGGGCCGCCGTATCTGCGGGCTCCCGGCTCCCCTCCGGAAGGGAGCCCGACCAACCATCTGAAAGTTTGACCATGTTGACCATGTCCGGTGAAGTTGGCAGCCAACTTCACTGTACTTATGTCCGCTTGGAAGCGTCTCATAACCATCTCTCGGGGAACTGCCTAAAGATGGCGGGAAGTTGTACTGTTTTGACGTGGAGCCGGAACCCGCCTCCGTCAATGGACGGAAAAGGCCGCATCGGCCACAGAAGTCACACCGCGAGGTGGCCGACGAACTGCGCACCCGGATCAGGACCGGAGTGCTGCGGCCCGGTGAACGCATGCCCACACAGGCCCGGTTGGCCGACGAGTTCGGGGTGGAGCGGGGCGCTGTACGGCAGGCCCTGCGCATCCTCCAGGCGGAACACCTGCTCACCAACATGACCAAGGGAGCACCGGCAACTGTCGCTGTTGACCTGGGAGTTGGCTTCCAGGTGAGCGGCCCGACAGCCCCGCCGCAGCCGACGACCGTGGCGCTCGCGCCGCGCATCGCAGAGGCGTTCGAGGCCGAACACGTCCGGATCGACGCGCTCTGCCTGACCGCCGTCTCCCTCACACTTGCCATGGGCGAACCCCTCCGGCACATCCACGCGGGGCGAATGAATCCGGCCAAGGTCGAGGTGCGGGTGCTGCTGCCGTCCCGCGACATCCCGCTCGCCTTCCCCGCCCCGCTGGACAGTTCGGCGTCCGGGCGGCTGCGGGAACACTGGCTGCTGCACCGCAACGCGCAGGGGCAGGTCCTCAAGCACAACCTCCTCGCGCTGCGCCAGACGCACGGCATCGACGTCCAAGTCGACTTCCGTGCACTGCCGTTCACCCCGCCGGTCAAGCTGTACCTGCTCAACGACGACGAAGCCCTGTTCGCCTACTACACGTTGCGCCGACGCGAGCAGCTGATCAACGACGAGCGCGTGGAGACGTACGACGCCGAGGGCACGCAGTCGATGCTGTTCGCGTTCGGCCGGGGGGCCGGATCGCGGGACACGATGTTCGTGGAGCAGTCCCGGCTGTGGTTCGACGCGCTGTGGGGGACGATCAGTTCGAGGCTTCAGCTCACGAGCTGACGGCCGGACCGGCCAGCAGGGCGACCAGCATGACGGCGCCTATCGACGTCAGGGCCGGGATGTCGGCCTTGATCCCGACGCTGATCAGCAGCATGGCGACGGCGCCTGCGGTGCCGTATCTCCACTGGACCGCCTGTTCGAGGGCGGCGGTGACGAGGGCGACGGGCATGGGGATCCCCCTTCCTTGGCAAGGAACTTCCGCGATGTGCGGTCGATGGATATGCCAGCGGTCTGCCAACTTGGCTAAGTTGGCAACCAACTCTATTAGAGTTGTCCCCACTTGGCTCCAACCCTCAAACAAGTTGTCGGCAACTGCCTTAAGATGGATCAGAGTTGTAGCGTGCGACCGTGACGACGCAGGGGAAGGTGGCAGTGGACGCCGACAGAAGGCTCTCGCCCCAGGAGATCGCCGACAGTCTGCGTGAGCGGATCAGGGTCGGCGATCTCAAGGCCGGCGACCGCCTCCCCACCCAGGCCGAACTGGCCGACGAGTTCGGGGTCGAGCGAGGGGCCGTCCGGCAGGCCCTGCGGTCCCTTCAGGAGGACGGGCTGCTCACCAACGTCAGCAAGGGGAGCCCGCCGCGGATCGCGGAGGCGACGGGGGGCGTCGTCGGCGAGCCCCAGCCGACGATGGTCGCGCTCGCGCCCCGGCTGGTCGAAGCGTTCCAGGCGTCCCACGTCCGCATCGACGCGGCCTGCCTCACCAACGAGAGCCTCATTCCCGCGCTCGGCGAACCCCTGCGCCTCATCCATGCCGGCGTGCTGCGCCCCGAGCGCATCGACGTCCGCATCATGCTGCCGTCCAGCAAGATCAACCTCGCGTTCCCCGTCCAGGCGGGCGACGTCGAGGACGCGGACCCGGTCCACGAGCGGTGGCTGGCGATGCGCAACGCCCAAGGGAACGTGCTCCGTTACAACCTCCAGGCCCTGCGCTCCCACGGCGTCGACGTCCATATCTCGTTCCGCGCACTGCCGTTCACCCCGCCGGTCAAGCTGTACCTCTTCAACGGCGAGGAAGCGCTGATGGCTTACTACACCGTCGGCCGCCACGAAGAGCCCACCGACGCCGGCGTCCTCGACATGTGGGACGTGCGCGGGACCGAGTCCCTCCTCTTCTCCTTCGAGAAGCGTTCCGGGCAGCGCGACGCCGCGTTCGTCGAGGAGTCCCAGCGCTGGTTCGACGCCCTCTGGGAAACCATCACGACAGACCTGACACTTTCTTAGTGACTTCTGAGGCGGAACAGACGGATCGGATGGCCTTTGACGGCGATCAAGTGACCGAGAACGTCGGGGAGTTGATCGGTCGTGTCCGGGTCGTGCTCTGGGATTTCGACGGGCCCGTGTGCGGGCTGTTCGCGGGGCATCCGGCGGATCGGGTGGCGGCCGGGCTGGTGAAGCGGCTCGATCAACGAGGGCTGCGGGATCTGCTGAGCGAGGAGGAACGGCTCAGCCTCGACCCGCATTTCGTCCTGCGTGCCGTGGACCGCCGGCGGCCCGGCAGCGATCTGGTGGCCGAACTCGAAGAGTGGCTCACAGAAGAGGAGTTGACCGCCGCGGTGTCGGCGCGGCCGACGCCGTACGCCGATCCGTTGATCCGTACGTGGGTGGCGGTCGGCGCCCGGATGGCGATCACCACCAACAACTCGCCCCGGGTGGTGGGGAGATACCTCACGAGCCGGGGGCTGACCGGGTGTTTCGCCCCGCACATCTATGGCCGCACCGGTGATCTCCAGCTCCTCAAACCCGACCCGTACTGCCTCAACAGAGCGCTGCGGGCGATGGGTTCGGCGCCCGCGGACGCCCTGATGATCGGTGACACACCCTCCGACCTGGAGGCCGCCCGGCAGGCCGGGGTGCCGTTCCTCGGGTACGCGCGCAACGAGTCCAAGGAGGAGTTGTTGCGGGGGGAGGGGGCGGAGGCGGTGGTCTCTTCGCTGGAGCCGGTGTTGGAGGCGGTGCGGAAACGGGCGTAAGCGGTTACGGAAACCGGCGTGGGCCGTTGAGGCCGCTTCTGTCACGCCTGGGTCATGAGTACCGCCAGCGTCACTGCGGCACCTACTGCGAGCCCGCTGTGGTGGGCTCGCAGCCCGACGCCCAGGCAGAACAACAGGAAGACACCGAGCGGGCCCAGCCTCGCCTGGGCCAGGAGGCCGAGGGTGAAGCTGAGGGATTCCGTCAGCGTGGACAACAGGAGCATGTTCGTTCACCTCCAGACAACTCCTGGTGGAGTCTGCAACTTGCAGTCCAATTGGACTGGTTGACTTGAGGTGGTCTTTCCCTGGTAGGGAGATCCCTTAACGGGCAGTCCAGTTGGCCGGGTGATTTGACTGGAAGTGGTTTGGCGTGGGGGTCGTGGCGGTACGGTCGAAGGGTGGGCGCGCAACAGATCGGCGAGGGTGGCGGCAGGGAGTTCCAGCGGGTCGCCGATGAACTGCGCGCGCGGATCTCCGGAGGGGCGTACCCCGTGGGTGCGTTCCTGCCGTCCCAGCGGGAGTTGGCGGAGGAGTTCGAAGTCTCCCGGGACACGGTCCAGCGCGTGCTGCGGGACTTGGCGGGAGAAGGGTGGGTGCAGACCCGGCAAGGCAGTGGGACGCGGGTCGTGAAGACCATGCTGATCAGGTCGGGGGACCCGGCGAGGTCGCGGCAGGTCTCGCTGGGGCCGTTGCTGGCTGAGGCGTTCGAGCGGTCCGATGTCGCCCTGGACGTATACACGTTGACGTCCGAGACGCTCAGCGCGCACTTCCTGCTTCAGGCGGAGCGCATATTCAGCAGACAGATCTCCCCCCGGAGCGTCCGGGTCCGGATGCTGCTGCCCGCAGGGAACCGTCCGCTGCCGTATCCGAGCGTCGTGGCGGACGGGAACGATCCGCGCCTGTGGGATCGGCTGGACGACATCACGCGGCAGCACATCACGTCTCTGGAGCGGATGTTCGCGGAGATGAAGGTTCGAAAGGCGGTGGAAGATGTCGAGTTGCACATCAAACGGACCTCCCTCTTCCCGGCGTCCAAGCTGTATCTGCTCAACGGCAGCCAGGCGTTGATGGGTCCGTACGAGGTGATCGAGCGTCCGATCGTCCTGGACACAGGAGACGAGGTTCAGGCGCTCGACGTCCTCGGCCTCGGCGCCACGCTCATGCACTTCGTGAAGGACGACGACCCCAACTCGGTCGGTACGGTCTTCGTCGACAGCTGGCAGTCGTGGTTCAACTCCGTGTGGGATCTGCTGGCCGAGTGAAAGCCCTGTCCCACAGGTTGGCTACCATGCCCGCACCGTCCAGTGGCCGCGCTGTCGAACAGGCAGGCACCCAGGAGTGGTGAACACCCCGTCACCACTGTGTCGTTAGCCAGTTCACCGTGCTTGTCCACCAGCGTGAATCCATCGGAGCGGTCAGTGATCGAGCCCAGCGCCGCCTTGTCGTCGTTCGTCGAGGACGCCAAGAACAAGGCGCCGGTCGCCAGCGGCCATCACAACGACAACTTCGTGTACGAGCTGACGGAGATCCCCGCGAGGATCCTCGGCCAGGAGCCCGGTACGACCGTGCTGGTGCGGGTGCGGCGGCGAGACGCGCTGCCGGTGGTGATCCGCACCTGGGAGGACGAGGGCGCGGTCCTCAAGGCCGTCCGCCCGCACCTCCCGCACGCGCCGACCTGTCTGCTGCGCGCCGAACACTTCAGCATCCACAGCTATGTGAAGGGTGTGCCGCTCTCCACCGTCTGCGGCAACGGAAAGCCCGTGGACAGCCGCCTTGTCACGGCGTTGACCGGGCTGCTCGCCCAGATGACCCGGGTGCGGAGGTCGGAGCTGCCGGCGCTGCCGAGCCGATGGGTCGCGCACAGTTCCGACAGTCAGGTGTTCCTCAAGACCCTGGCGAGAGAGGCGGATCGGCAGGTCAGGACACCCAACTGGCCTGCATTCGGAGGTCTGTTCGGATCGCTGGGTGTTCCCGAGGACGCCCTGACCCGCTTCGCCGAACGAGTCCCCGCGATGGCCCGGCGGCCGTACAACCTGCTGCACACCGACCTGCACAGGGAGAACCTGATCCTCCCGTACGCCTCGGAGGACGGCGGACTGGTCAGCGTGGACTGGGAACTGGCCTCGTTCGGGGACCCGTTGCAGGATCTGGCGACGCATCTCGTGCGGATGAAGTACCCGGCGCACCAGTGGGACGAGGTGATCGGCTCCTGGGAGTCGGCGATGCGGAGGGCGCGGCCCACGGCGGTGACCGGGTTCGATGCGGACCTGCGCCACTACTTGGACTTCGAGCGGGCGCAGTCCCTGTACCCGGACGTGATGCGCGCCGCGCGTCGACTGGAGAAATCGTTCACGCAACGCGATCTGGACCAGGCGACGATGGAGGTCGAACGGGCCCTCCAGGCCGCCGAACGGCCGCTCAGGCTACGGTCGTTGCCAGGACGTGCGGAGATCGAACGGGCGCTGTTCCGCTGGCATGCGGCCCGGCAGGGCGGTGAGGTCAGCGGCCGGGACTGGCTGGCGAAGGCGTTCGACTGGCGGCTCGACACCGAAAAGGTGCCGCTCACACCGGAGTTCGGAAAGGAACAGGTGAAGGCCGTGCTCCTCGCGGAGGGCGCGGCCGGGGCGGACCGGGTGTTCAAGGGCGCCTCGCACCTCAACACCGTCGTCGAGGTGCCCGGCATCGGCTTCCCGGTCGTCGTACGGCGCGAACTGCCCGACGTACGGCGGCGGGAGCGTCGTCCGCTGTACGAACACGCCGTGCTGCGGGCGATCCACGCGTCGCGGGCGCCGGTGCGGGCGCCCAGGGCACTGGCGTTGGGGGAGAGTTACCGCGACGACCCGTTCGCGATCCACACGTACGCGGGGCCCGAGCCGGAGCGGGTCCCCCGGCATCCGGTGGACGGGCTGCGGCCGTACGAGGCGGACGCGCTCGTGGACCAGTTGTGCGCGCTGACGGAGGTGGACTGGAGGTCCCTGGACCCGAAGGCCGAACACCGGGATTTCTACGGGCAGTCGGTCGAGTTCCTGGTCGATCTGGTCGCCGAACTGCCCGAGGGGACGGTCCAGTTGGCCAGGGAAGCGGGCCTTCCCGACGCCCGCCGGCTCGACGGGTTGCTGCGGCGCCACCGAGTGACCTGGCGCCGACCCTCCCTCCTGCACGGCGACCTCAACCCCTGGAACCTCGTCCGCCGTCAGGACTCCGCCGAATTCACCCTCATCGACTGGGAGTTGGCGTTGGTCGGGGACCCGCTGTACGACCTGGTCCGGCACATGCACCTGACGCCGACGAAACAGGCCATCAGGGAGCGGATGTTCCAGCGCTGGGAGAAGCGGCTGGGGGCGGAGCGGGTCGCGGGGTGGGAGAACGACTGGCTGGTGTACCGGTGGCTGGAGGTCGTGCGGTCGGCGTACATCGACCTGGACCGGCTGGTGAGCAGGGAGGCGCTGGAGGCGCCCAACGTGCGGCGGGCGGTGGACTCGTACGGGCAGACGCTGAAGGCGGCGCTGGAGGTGCTGGGGCTGCCGGTGCCGCGGGCGGCGAATCCGTACCTGGGGCTGGCTCTCACGGGGTAGGGGCTCTCGTACTTATGGGGTAGGGGCTCATGGGCTGGGGTTGGGGCCGGGGCGCGCGTTCACACCTGGGGTCCGGTTCGCGTACCCGTGCGTAGGCTCGTCCCATGAACGAGAGCGGTTTGCGGGAGCGCAAGAAGCAGCGGATGTACCAGGACGTGTCGGACATCGCCGTGCGGATGTTCATCGACCGGGGTTTCGACGAGGTGTCCGTGGCGGAGGTGGCCGCGGCGGCGGAGATCTCCAAGCCGACGCTGTTCCGGTACTTCCCGGCGAAGGAGGACCTCGTCCTGCACCGGCTCGCGGACCACGAGCGGGAGGCGGCGGACGTGGTGTCCGCCGGGCGCGCGCAGGGCGTCATGCCGGTGGAGGCGCTGCGCCGGCACTTCCTGGCGGGACTGGAGGCCGAGGACCCGGTCACGGGGCTCAACGACCATCCGGGCGTACGCGCTTACTACGCGTTGCTGTACGGGACTCCGGCGCTCGTCGCGCGGCTGTACGGGTTCCTGGAGCGCTCCGAGGACGCGCTCACCGACGCCCTCGGCGGCGGTTTCGCGGCGCGGCTCGCCGCCGGGCAGATCATCGCAGTCCGCCGGATCCTCGCGCTGGAGAACTGGCGGCGGATCGCGGAGGGGGAGTCGGTGGAGGAGGTGCGCGTGTGGGCGGTGGAGGCGGCCGAGCGGGCGTTCCGGGTGCTGGAGGGGGCGGTGGCGGAGCTGTTCGAGTGGGACGAGTGAGGGGAGTTCGGGCACGGTGCGCCCAACGGGCGGCGCCCGTCGACCTGTTGTCGGGGTGCGCCGCCCGGAGATGAACGGCCCTTCCAAGGCGCCTGCTTGGAGTCCTGCCGGGGTGAACGGCTGGTACTCGGCGGCTGGTTGGAACCAGCCTCGGCATGCCGTGCGGGGTCGTCGGGGCTGTCGGGACAGTCGGGGCCGTCGGGGTCAGAGGCTGCGGGCGGTGATGTCGCCCTGGGAGGTGGTCGCGGTGATGGTGACCATCGAAGTTCCGTCGTTCTTAAGGGAGTTGGATACGCGGCCGTGAGAGGTGCCGGCGTCGAGCGAGGCGCTCGTGCCGTTCGCGACGGCGACCTCGATGTCGCCCTGTTGGGTGGTGAGGGTGAGGGCGCCGCGGACCGCCTCGGCGACGCGGATCGCGCCGCGCTGGGTGCTGAGTTCGGCGGGGCCGGTGAGCCGTCCGACGATGATGTCGCCGTCGTGGGAGGCGAGTTGGGCGCCGGCCGCCTCGTCGAGCTTGACTTCGCGGTAGCCGCCCTCAAGGGTGACGTCCCCGAAGCGGCCGACGCCCCGGAACTCGGCGGCGCCCGCCTTGGCCCGGACGTGGGAACCGGCGGGGAGCTGGACGGTGACCTCCACGGAGCCCTGCCCGCCGAGGAGTTGGGACTTCGGCGCCGGGCTCTCGATCCGCAGGACGCCCGCGGCGGCGTCGTACACCGCCGTGGTCTGCTCTGCCGTCTTCACGTCGCGGTTCTTGCCGGCGTCGGCGGGGCGGATCTCGACGGTGGTGTCGGCGCGGTCGGCGGCGATGAGCTGGACGCGGCCGGCGGGGAGGGTGATGACGGCGGTGATCTGGGTGGCGGTGGCGAACTTCTGCATGGTGTCCCTGTCCTTCGGGTCGCTCGTATCAATGTTTCCGATGCGGGAAAAGCTACGTTGCGTTGACTTATCTGGCAACGTATTCGTTGCGACGGAGTGGCGTATATGCAGGCCAGAGCGGGGAAATCGTTGCAACGGGCTTTAGTTTCAATGCAACGATTGATGAAGCTTTCGTTGCAATGGATTGAATGTGAACGCTATGGTGAGGGTCTTGAAGGTTCACGAAGGAGGCGGCGGTGCCGGGAGGCAGGCTCAGTCAGCAGGAGCGGCAGCAGATCGCGTCGGGGTTGGCCGACGGGCTGGCCTATGCGGAGATCGCCCGGCGGCTCGACCGGCCGACCTCCACGGTCACGCGCGAGGTCATGCGCAACGGCGGGCCGGTCGGGTACCGGGCCGATCTCGCGCACCGGGCCACCGAGAATCGCGAGATCGGTCGGGTACCGGGCCGATCTCGCGCACCGGGCCACCGAGAATCGCGCGCACCGGCGGAAGAGGGCGGCGGCGCGTGCGGGCGGG
>NZ_JBTYMC010000109.1:0-19753 GCF_054880855.1 Streptomyces sp. S6
GGCACTGGGTGTATCCGCAGCAGTTCCTCGTCCGTGACCTCCTGGCCCTGCTGGACAGGGCGGGCTGCCCGGTCCATTTCGACGCCCCGGTACGGGAGTTGGACGGGACGGCCGCCCCTGCGATCCTCCTGGGGGACTACGCGGGCGGCTCGCTCTACCTCGTCGTCGGCGTCCTCGCCGCCCTCCACCACGCGCGCGCGACAGGCACCGGACAGGTCGTCGACGCGGCCATCGTCGACGGCACCGCGCACCTGACGGCGATGCTGCACGGCATGCTCGCGGCCGGCGGCTGGCAGGACCGGCGCGCGGCGAACCTCCTGGACGGCGGCTGCCCGTACTACGGCACGTACGAGACGGCCGACGGCGGGCACATGGCCGTCGGCGCCCTGGAGCCGCAGTTCTACGCCGAGTTCACGGCCCTCCTCGGCCTCGACGGCTTCGCGGACGCCCGCAAGGACCCGGCCCGCTGGCCCGCCCTGCGCGAGGCCACCGCCGCCCGCTTCAGGTCCCGCACACGGGACGAGTGGACGGCCGTCTTCGAGGGCACCGACGCGTGCGTGGCGCCCGTGCTCACCCTGCGCGAGGCCCCGCACCACCCGCACCTCGCCGCGCGCGGCACCTTCACCGACCACGCCGGCCTCACCCAGCCCGCCCCCGCACCGCGCTTCTCCGCGACCCCGGCCACGATCCGCTCGGCCCCGCCCCGCCCCGGCGCCGACACGGCGGACGTCGCCCGCGACTGGGGCATACCCGGCCTCACGACCGACTGACCCGCCCCGGCCCACCCACCTCGAAGCACCGAAGCCCGAAAGGCCCACCCCGTGAGCACCGAAGCGTACGTGTACGACGCGATCCGCACCCCGCGCGGACGCGGCAAGGCCGACGGCGCCCTGCACGGCACGAAACCGATCGACCTCGTCACCGGCCTCCTGCACGCCCTCCAGGAGCGGCTGCCGAGCCTCGACCCGGCGGCGATCGACGACATCGTGCTCGGCGTCGTCGGCCCGCACGGCGACCAGGGTTCCGACATCGCGCGGATCGCGGCGATCGCCGCCGGCCTGCCCGACACGGTCGCCGGCGTCCAGGAGAACCGCTTCTGTGCCTCCGGCCTCGAAGCCGTCAACTCGGCCGCCGCCAAGATCCGTTCCGGCTGGGAGGACCTCGTCCTCGCGGGCGGCGTCGAGTCGATGTCCCGGGTCCCGATGGGCTCCGACGGCGGCGCCTGGTTCAACGACCCGATGACGAACCTGGCCGTGAACTTCGTGCCCCAGGGCATCGGCGCCGACCTCATCGCCACGATCGAGGGCTTCACCCGGCGTGACGTCGACGAGTACGCCGCCCTCTCCCAGGAGCGCGCCGCGACCGCCCTGAAGGAGGGCCGTTTCGAGCGGGCGATCGTCCCGGTCGTCGACCGCGCGGGCCTCACCGTCCTCGGCCACGACGAGCACCCCCGCCCCGGCACCACGGCCGACTCCCTCGCCCGGCTCAAGCCGTCCTTCGCGGACATCGGCGAACTCGGCGGCTTCGACGCCGTCGCGCTCCAGAAGTACCACTGGGTCGAGAAGATCGACCACGTCCACCACGCGGGCAACTCCTCCGGCATCGTCGACGGCGCCTCCCTCGTCGCGATCGGCTCCCGGGAGGTCGGCGAGCGGTACGGCCTCACGCCCCGCGCGCGGATCGTCTCCGCCGCCGTCTCCGGCTCCGAGCCGACCATCATGCTCACCGGCCCCGCGCCCGCCACCCGCAAGGCCCTCGCCAAGGCGGGCCTGACCATCGACGACATCGACCTCGTCGAGATCAACGAGGCGTTCGCGGCCGTCGTCCTGCGCTTCGCCAGGGACATGGGCCTGTCCCTGGACCGGATCAACGTCAACGGCGGGGCGATCGCGCTGGGCCATCCGCTCGGCGCGACCGGCGCGATGATCCTCGGCACCCTCGTCGACGAACTGGAGCGCCAGGACAAGCGCTACGGCCTCGCGACCCTGTGCGTGGGCGGCGGCATGGGCATCGCCACCGTCGTCGAGCGCGTCTGACCCCCTCCCGACGGATCACCGAGAAGGCACCCTCCATGAACTCCACGACCATCCGCTGGGAACAGGACCGCGCGGGCGTCGTCACGCTCGTCCTCGACGACCCGGACCAGTCCGCCAACACCATGAACGCCGCCTTCCGCGCCTCCCTCGCCGCGGTCACCGCGCGCCTGGAGGCCGAGAAGGACACGGTCAAGGGCGTCATCATCACCTCCGCGAAGAAGACGTTCCTCGCCGGCGGCGACCTGCGCGACCTCATCCGGGTCACCCCGGACACCGCGCGGGAACTCTTCGACGGTGGCCTGGAGATCAAGCGCAACCTGCGCCGCATCGAGACCCTCGGCAAACCGGTCGTCGCCGCGCTCAACGGCGCGGCCCTCGGCGGCGGCTACGAACTCGCCCTCGCCTGCCACCACCGCATCGCCCTCGACACCCCCGGCACGAAGATCGGCTGCCCCGAGGTCACCCTCGGTCTGCTCCCCGGGGGCGGCGGCGTGGTGCGCACGGTCCGCCTCCTCGGCATCGCCGACGCTCTCCTGAAGGTCCTCCTCCAGGGCACCCAGTACAGCCCGGCCAGAGCCCTCCAGAACGGCCTGATCGACGACACGGCCGCCACCCGCGACGAACTCATCGCCAAGGCGCGCGTGTTCATCGACGCCAACCCGGAGTCCCGTCAGCCCTGGGACAGGCCCGGCTACCGCATCCCCGGCGGCACCCCGGCGAACCCCAGGTTCGCCGTCAACCTCCCGGCCTTCCCGGCGACCCTGCGCAAGCAGACCGCGAACGCCCCCTACCCGGCGCCGCGCCGCATCCTCGCCGCCGCCGTCGAGGGCGCGCAGGTCGACTTCGAGACCGCGCAGGTCATCGAGGCCCGCTACTTCACCGAACTGGCCGCCGGGCAGATCTCGAAGAACATGATCCAGGCGTTCTTCTTCGACCTCCAGGCCGTCAACTCCGGCGCCAGCCGCCCTCAGGGGATCGAACCCCGCCAGGTCCGCCGGGCGGCCGTCCTCGGCGCCGGGATGATGGGCGCCGGCATCGCCTACGCGTGCGCGCGCGCCGGGATCGACGTCGTCCTCAAGGACGTCACCCCCGAGGCCGCCGCCAAGGGCAGGGCGTACTCCGAGAAGCTGTGCGCGAAGGCCGTCGCCAAGGGCCGGATGCCGCAGGAGAAGGCCGACGCGCTGCTCGCCCGCATCACCCCCACGGCCGACCCCGCCGACCTCGCGGGCTGCGACGCGGTCATCGAGGCCGTCTTCGAGGACGCCGCCCTGAAGCACAAGGTGTTCCAGGAGATCCAGCACGTCGTCGCCCCCGACGCGCTCCTGTGCTCCAACACCTCGACGCTCCCCATCACCGCCCTCGCCGAGGGCGTCGAGCGGCAGAGCGACTTCATCGGACTGCACTTCTTCTCGCCGGTCGACAAGATGCCCCTCGTCGAGATCATCAAGGGCGAGCGGACCGGCGAGGAGGCGCTCGCGCGCGCCTTCGACCTCGTCCGGCAGATCCGCAAGACCCCGATCGTCGTCGGCGACTCGCGCGGCTTCTTCACCTCACGGGTCATCGGACAGTTCCTCAACGAGGGCGTGGCGATGGTCGGCGAGGGCATCGAACCCGCGTCGGTCGAGCAGGCCGCCGCGCAGGCGGGCTACCCGGCGAAGGTGCTCTCCCTGATGGACGAACTGACCCTCACCCTCCCGCGCAGGATCCGCGCCGAGTCGAAGCGGGCCGCCGAGGAGGCGGGCGGCACCTGGACCGCGCACCCCGCCGAGGCCGTCGTCGACCGCATGGTCGACGAGTTCGGCCGCGAGGGCCGCGCGGGCGGCGCCGGGTTCTACGACTACGACGAGACCGGCAGGCGCACGTCCCTGTGGCCCGGACTGCGCGAGCACTTCACGCGCGCGGGCGCCGAGATCCCCTTCCGGGACATGCAGGAACGCATGCTGTTCGCCGAGGCCCTCGACACCGTCCGCCTCGTCGAGGAGGGCGTCCTCACGTCCGTCGCCGACGCCAACATCGGCTCCCTCTTCGGCATCGGCTTCCCCGGCTGGACCGGCGGCGTCCTCCAGTACATCAACGGCTACGACGGCGGCCTCCCCGGCTTCGTCGCCCGTGCGCGGGAACTCGCCGCCGCCTACGGCGACCGCTTCACGCCGCCCGCGCTGCTCGTCGAGAAGGCCGAGAAGGGGGAGACCTTCACCGACCGATGACATCCCCTTCATCCCTTCGACACCTTTTTCTGTGACAAGTTCCGCTTTGTGGCGTGCGTCACCGCGTATCGGCCCCTGATCGGGGAAGGTGAGCCGCTGGCCTGTGCCTTCCGTCCGGTGGCACGGGCCGACGCACGTCCGGACACCCGCGCGGCAACCGCGAGGGCGCACCAGAGAGTGGAACCACCGTGAGCAAGGACGCCGTGCAGACGGCCGCGGCCGACGCCGCCGCCCAGACCCCCGCCGACGCGGGCGACGCCGGGTACAGCAAGGGCCTCAAGCACCGCCACGTCAACATGATCGCGATCGGCGGAGCCATCGGCACCGGCCTCTTCCTGGGCGCGGGAGGGCGCCTGCACAACGCCGGTCCGGCGCTCGCGCTGGCCTACCTGGTCTGCGGCGTCTTCGCCTTCTTCGTCGTCCGCGCGCTCGGCGAGCTGGTCCTGTACCGGCCCTCCTCCGGGTCCTTCGTGTCGTACGCGCGCGAGTTCCTCGGCGAGAAGGGCGCGTACGTCGCCGGCTGGATGTACTTCCTGAACTGGTCGACCACCGGGATCGCCGACATCACCGCGATCGCCCTCTACACGCACTACTGGAGCGCGTTCACGAGCATCCCCCAGTGGGTGCTCGCCCTGATCGCCCTCGCGGTCGTCCTCGCGATCAACCTGATCTCCGTGAAGATCTTCGGGGAGATGGAGTTCTGGTTCGCGATCGTCAAGGTCGCCACCCTCGTCGCGTTCATGTTCGTCGGCGTCTTCCTGCTCGCCACGCAGCACAAGGTGGACGGCCGGACCCCCGGTCTGCACGTCGTCACCGACAACGGCGGTGTCTTCCCGCACGGCCTCATGCCCGTCGTCCTCGTCATGCAGGGCGTCATCTTCGCGTACGCCGCCCTCGAACTCGTCGGCGTCGCCGCGGGCGAGACCGCCGAGCCGGAGAAGGTCGTCCCGCGCGCGGTGAACTCGATCATGTGGCGCGTGGGCCTCTTCTACGTCGGCTCGGTCGTCCTGCTCGCCCTCCTGCTGCCGGGCTCGGTCTACTCGGCGGACGAGAGCCCCTTCGTGACGGTCCTCTCCAAGATCGGCGTCTCCGGCGCGGGCGACGTCATGAACCTGGTCGTCCTCACGGCCGCCATGTCGTCCCTGAACTCCGGCCTGTACTCCACCGGCCGCATCCTGCGCTCCATGGCCATGGCCGGCTCCGCACCGAAGTTCACCGCCCGCATGAACCGCAGCCAGGTCCCCTACGGCGGCATCCTGCTGACCTGCGCCGTCTGCGTCCTCGGCGTCGGCCTGAACTTCCTCGTCCCGAGCCAGGCGTTCGAGATCGTCCTCAACATCGCCTCCCTCGGGATCATCAGCACCTGGGTGATCATCATGGTCTGCCACCTCGTCTTCGTCCGCCGCGCCCGCGCGGGCCTCGTCGAGCGCCCCCACTTCCGCCTCCCCGGCAGCCCCGTCACCGAGATCGCCACCATCGCCTTCCTCCTCGTCTGCCTCGGCATGATGTGGAACGACCCCGAGGTCGGCCGCAAGACGATCCTGCTGATCCCCGTCATCGCCCTCGCGCTGGTCGGCGGCTGGTACGCACTGCGCCGCACCAACGCCAAAGAGCTGACCGACCTGACGAAGTAGCAGGTCAGGGCGATTGTCAGTGGCGCCCTCTACGGTTGCGGCATGTCGGAGATCACGTACACGAGGGGTGACGCCACCACACCGTCGGTGAAAGGCGTCAAGGTGATCGCCCACGTCTGCAACGACAGCGGCGGCTGGGGCAAGGGCTTCGTCCTCGCCCTCTCCCGCCGCTGGCCGGAGCCGGAGGCGGCGTACCGGGCCTGGCACAGGGGCCGCGCGAAGAACGACTTCGGGCTGGGCGCGGTGCAACTGGTCCAGGTGGAGCGGTATCTCTGGGTCGCGAACATGATCGGCCAGCGGGGGACACGGACCGGCAGCAAGGGGGTCCCGGTCCGGTACGAGGCGATCGACGCGGCCCTGGAACGCCTGGCGCCCCAGGTGCGGGAGCTGGGGGCGTCGGTCCACATGCCGCGCATCGGCTGCGGGCTGGCGGGAGGCACGTGGTCCCGGGTGGAGCCGCTCATAGCGCAGCGGCTGGCGGCCGAGGGGGTCGCGGTGACGGTGTACGACCACGGGGAGGACCGGAGTCGACCAAGGACATCGACGTCCTCGTCCTCGGCGGAGCCGGCACCGTGATCCCCGCGCACCTCCTCACGGACGGCGAGCCGACGCACGTACCGCCGGCCGTCCCACCCGCCCCGGTCGTCGACTCCCACGGCGCGGGCGACACCTGCGCGGCGGGCCTCCTCCACGCCACCCCGACCTGCGCGACACGGCGCCTTCGCGGGAGCGTACGCGGTCCCCGCGACCGAAGCCCGGGCCCCCACGGCAGCCGCCCCGTGACCCCGGGCACCCTCTTCACAAGGGCCCCCTTCTGCCCACGAGTTGGGCGAGGTAGCGTCCCGCGCATGTCTCTACGCAAGCGCTCCATGACCTGGAGACCCCTCGCGGCCACCACCCTCACCCTGCTGGCGGCCTCGCTCCTCACCCCCACCGCGGCGCAGGCGGGCAACCGGGAGAGCCTCCCGATCTACTCCTACGACCGGGCGATACGCCAGTCCGTCTGGGTCGACACCGGCCTCGACGGTGATGGCGACGGCAAGAAGGACCGGGTCGCCGTCGACATCGTCCGCCCGAGGGAACTCGCCGAGCAGGGCCGCAAGATCCCGGTGATCATGGACGCGAGTCCCTACTACTCCTGCTGCGGCCGGGGCAACGAGAGCCAGCTCAAGACGTACGACGAGCACGGCGACGTCGTCCAGATGCCGCTGTTCTACGACAACTACTTCGTGCCGCGCGGTTACGCGTTCGTCGGCGTCGACCTCGCCGGCACGAACCGCTCCGACGGCTGCGTCGACATCGGCGGCCCCTCGGACATCGGCTCCGCGAAGGCCGTCGTCGACTGGCTCAACGGCCGCGCCAAGGCGTACACGACCCGCACGGGCACCACCCCCGCGAAGGCCGACTGGACGAACGGCCGCACCGGCATGATCGGCAAGAGCTGGGACGGCACGATCGCCAACGGGGTCGCGGCGACCGGCGTCAAGGGCCTCAAGACGATCGTCCCGATCAGCGCGATCTCCTCCTGGTACGACTACTACTTCCAGCAGGGCGCCCCCCTCTACGACGGCGGCCCCGACGACCTCGCCGACGCCGTCGACAGCCCGGACGCCCGCACCAAGTGCGCCGCCGTGCAGCAGAAGCTCAAGAACGGCGCACCCCGCACCGGCGACTGGACCCCCCTGTGGACCGGCCGGGACTACGTCAAGGACGCCGGCAAGGTGAAGGCCAGCGTCTTCGCCGTGCACGGCATGCAGGACCTCAACGTCCGCACGAACCACCTCGGCCAGTGGTGGAACGCCCTCGCGAAGCACGGCGTGAAGCGCAAGATCTGGCTCTCCCAGACCGGCCACGTCGACCCCTTCGACTTCCGCCGCGGAGCCTGGGTCGACACTGCGCACCGCTGGTTCGACCACGAACTCCTCGGCTACGACAACGGCATCGACCGCGAGCCGATGGCCGACGTCGAACGCCACCCCGACCAGTGGGAGACCTCCCGCGCCTGGCCCCCGTCCGGCACGCAGACCACGACCCTGCGCCCCGCGACCGGCGCGAAGCCGGGTGTCGGCGCCCTCGGCCTGCGCAAGGGCACCGGCACGGCGAAGTTCACCGACAACCCCGCGCTGGACGAGACCGACTGGTCCGCGAAGATCGACACCGCGACCCCGGAGAAGGCCGGCTTCACCACCGGCCCCCTCACCCGCGCGCTGCGCCTCGCCGGCTCCCCGACGGTCACCGTCACCGCGACGCCCACGAAGCCGACGGCCCACCTCTCCGCCGTCCTCGTCGACCTCGGCCCGGACACCATCCGCGACTACGCGGCGTCCGGCGAGGGCATCAAGACGCTCACCGACCGCACCTGCTGGGGCGCGAGCACGTCCGGCGACAGCGCCTGCTTCAAGGTGACGGCCGCGAACACGAAGGCTGTGGACTACAACGTCGTCAGCCGGGGCTGGGCCGATCTCGGCACCTCCGCCGACCCCCGGCACGGCGTCCCGCTCACCCCGGGCAAGCGCTACACCCTCACGATCGCGCTCGGCGCCACCGACCACGTGATCCCGAAGGGCCACCGCCTCGCCCTGATCGTCGCCGGCACCGACCACAACCTCGTCGAACCCCCCGCCGACACCCCCACCCTCACCCTCGACCTCGCCCGCACCTCGGCGAACGTCCCCCTCGTCGGCGGCGCCCCGGCCTTCGCCCGCGCCACCTCGGGCACACCGGGCATCGAGCCGAAGACGATCGCCCCGCTCGTCGGCGTGGGCCCGGTGCCGGAGGCACAGCGGGTGCCGTGACCGAGGGCGGGGCGCGGATGCCCACCGGCGGCCGTCGCTACCGGGTACGACACACCCGGCCCGCCCAGCGCCACCCCGCACGACCCCCCCCGAGCCCGGACGGCGCCGCAGAACCCACCTGCGGCGCCGCCCCCGCTCACACCCCCTCCACCAGCCCCGCAGCCTCCCGAGCGCACCCCCACGCCACCGTCACCCCCGCACCCCCGTGCCCGTAGTGATGCACCACCACCCGCCCGTCCCCGCGCACCTCCCGCTCCAGCCGCACCACCCGCCGAGCAGGCCTGAGCCCCACCCGATGCCCCAGCACCCGCGCCCCCGCGACCTCGGGCCGCAGCGCCGCGCACCTGCGGACGATCGCCTCCGCGACCGCCGGATCCGGCGTGAGGGACCAGACGCCCTCCTCGGCCGTACCGCCCAGGAGCAGCCGGCCGGGCTGGGGAAACAGATACGTGAGGGAACCGTCCGAGCCGTCGGACACCACCCAGTGCTCGACCCCGGGGTTCTCGACGACCACCAACTGCCCACGGACCGACCGCACTTCCAGATCGCCGACCAGCTCCCGCGCCCCCAGACCGGCACAGTTCACCACCACCGGCGCGTCCGCCTCCGCGAGACCGGCCACCGCACGCACCTCGACCGCCCCGCCCGCCCGCTCCAACCGCCCCCGCAGCCACGGCAGATACACCGCCATGTCGACCAACGGCAGCCGCGCCCAGAGCCCCGCCCCCACCGGATACTCGTCCGGCGTCGACTCCCGCAGCCCCAGCGCCGCCCCGGCCAGCCACCCCACCTCCGCGAGGGACGTCTTCCCGAGCACCCCCTCGGCCATCCGCACCCCGCCCTCCCCGCGCGCCGCCAGCTCCCGGTACACGGCGAGGGACTCCAACGCCCAAGCGCGCGCGGACACTTGGGGCTCGATGTGATACGGCCACCACAGCGCCCCCGCGACCGCCGACGTCGTCCCCGTCACGTCGTCCCGCGTCCACACCCGCACCCGCCACCCCCGCTCGGCCAGCACCACCCCGGTCGTCAGCCCGACGACCCCGCCCCCGACGACCACCACGTCACGCTCCATCCCCCGAACCTCCCCACGGCGGCCCGCCTCCGAACTCCCGCTAGGGCCTGTCGTCACATTCCCGTCGTCCGCCCGGAGGGCGGGCCGGGAGGGGTCTGGTGCGTGCAGCTGCAAGGCGGAGGAGGGAGTCGACGCGGCGCGTCGGCGACTGACGACAACGCCGCAGATGTGCGTGCCAGCCCCCTCCCGGCAGACGGGAATGTGACGACAGGCCCTATGATCTACCCTCTGTGACCGCCACCCTCGTCGCCAAGAACCTCGCCGCCGGCCACGGCGACCGCTCCCTCTTCTCCGGACTCGACCTCGTCGTGGCCCCCGGGGACGTGATCGGCCTGGTCGGGGCCAACGGCGCGGGCAAGTCCACGCTGCTGAGACTGCTCGCCGGACTGACCGCACCGGAGGAGGGCGACCTCAAGCTCTCCCCGCCGACCGCGACCGTCGGCCACCTCCCGCAGGAACCCGAACGCCGCCCCGGCGAGACGATCCGCGAGTTCCTGGCCCGCAGGACCGGCGTCGCCGAGGCGCAGCGCCTGATGGACGAGTCCGCACAGGGTCTCGCCGACGGCGTCCCCGGCGCGGACGACGCCTACTCCCTGCACCTGGAGCGCTGGCTCGACCTCGGCGGCGCCGACCTCGACGAACGCGCCGAGGAGACCGCCGCCTCCCTCGGCCTCACGGTCGGCCTCGACCAGCCGATGACGTCCCTGTCCGGCGGCCAGGCCGCCCGCGCGGGCCTCGCCTCCCTGCTGCTGTCCCGCTACGACGTCTTCCTCCTCGACGAGCCCACCAACGACCTCGACCTCGACGGCCTGGAGCGCCTCGAACGCTTCGTCACCGGCCTGCGCGCCGGCACGGTCGTCGTCAGCCACGACCGCGAGTTCCTCACCCGCACGGTCACCAAGGTCCTCGAACTCGACCTCGCGCAGGGCCGGATCAACCTGTACGGCGGCGGCTACGACGCCTACCTCGAAGAACGCGCCACCGCCCGCCGGCACGCCCGCGACGACTACGAGGAGTACGCCGACAAACGCGCCGCCCTCCAGGACCGCGCCCAGATGCAGCGCTCCTGGATGGACAAGGGCGTCAAGAACGCCCGCCGCAAGGCGAACAACGACAACGACAAGATCGGCCGCAAGTTCCGCAGCGAGGCCAGTGAGAAACAGGCCGCGAAGGCCCGCCAGACCCAGCGCATGATCGAACGCCTCGACGTCGTCGAGGAACCCCGCAAGGAGTGGGAACTCCGCATGGAGATCGCCGCCGCACCGCGCTCGGGTGCGGTGGTGGCGTCCCTGCGCGACGCCCAAGTGCGCCTCGGCGACTTCCGGTTCGGCCCGGTCACCCTCCAGATCGACTGGGCGGACCGCGTCGCCGTGACCGGCGCGAACGGCGCGGGCAAGTCGACACTGCTGGCCGCGCTGCTGGGCCGCCTCCCGCTGGACTCCGGCACCGCGACCCTGGGTTCGGGCGTCCTGGTGGGCGAGGTCGACCAGGCCCGCAAACTCTTCTACGGCCCCGAATCACTGCTGGACGCGTTCTGCGCGGCGGTCCCGGAGACGGAACCGGCGGACGTACGGACGCTGCTCGCGAAGTTCGGCCTGAAAGCGGACCACGTCCTCCGCCCGGCGGCGACGCTTTCGCCGGGAGAGCGGACAAGGGCAGGTCTGGCACTGCTCCAGGGCAAGGGCGTCAACCTCCTGGTCCTGGACGAGCCGACGAACCACTTGGACCTACCGGCGATCGAGCAGTTGGAATCGGCGCTGGAGGCGTACGAAGGCACGCTGCTGCTGGTCACGCACGACCGACGGATGCTGGACGCGGTGCAAGTGACACGCCGCTTGCAGGTCGACGCAGGCCGAGTGAAGGTTCTTTAGGGGCGCGGGGAACTGCGCGACCGGCCACACTGGACCCGCAGTTCCCCACAAACCTTTAGCGCTTCCCCTTCTTGGGATCCACCAGCCCGGCCTTCCGCAACGCATCAGCCATCGCGCTGTTGGCAGGCGCAGCCGCCGACCCCTGCCGCTGCTGCCGCTGTTGAGGCGGACGTCCGCCGCCACCACCCCGCTGCTGTCGCTCCTTGGACCCTGAACTCTCGTCCTCAAGCCGCAGCGTCAACGCGATCCTCTTCCGGGGAATATCCACGTCGAGCACCTTCACCTTGACGATGTCCCCCGGCTTCACCACTTCCCGAGGATCCTTGACGAAGTTCCTCGACATGGCCGACACATGCACCAGCCCGTCCTGATGCACACCGACATCCACGAACGCCCCGAACGCGGCGACATTCGTGACGACCCCCTCAAGGACCATCCCGGACGCCAGATCCCCGATCTTCTCGACGCCCTCCTTGAACGTGGCGGTCTTGAAGGCGGGCCGAGGATCCCGCCCAGGCTTCTCCAACTCCCGCAGAATGTCGGACACGGTGGGCAACCCGAACGTCTCATCGACGAAGTCACCCGCCCGCAACGACCGCAGCACCCCCGAATTACCGATGAGCGCCGCCACCTCCTGCCCGGACGTCTTCACCATCCGCCGGACGACGGGATAGGCCTCGGGGTGGACGCTGGAGGAGTCCAGCGGATCGTCCCCGCCCCGGATCCGCAGGAACCCCGCGCACTGCTCGTACGCCTTGGGCCCCAGCCGCGCGACCTTCTTCAGCTCGGTCCGCGACCGGAACGGCCCGTTGGCGTCGCGGTGGGAGACGATGTTCTCGGCGAGCGTGGAGGTCACCCCGGAGACGCGGGCGAGCAGCGGCGCGGACGCCGTGTTGACGTCGACGCCGACGCCGTTCACACAGTCCTCCACGACCGCGTCGAGGGAGCGGGAGAGCTTCACCTCGGAGAGGTCGTGCTGGTACTGGCCGACGCCGATGGACTTGGGGTCGATCTTCACCAGCTCGGCGAGCGGGTCCTGGAGGCGGCGGGCGATGGAGACGGCGCCGCGCAGCGAGACGTCCATGTCCGGCAGCTCCTGCGAGGCGAACGCGGACGCGGAGTACACGGAGGCGCCGGCCTCGGAGACCATGACCTTGGTGAGCTTCAACTCGGGGTGTTTCGTGATGAGTTCACCGGCGAGCTTGTCGGTCTCGCGGGACGCCGTGCCGTTGCCGATGGCGATCAGCTCGACCGCGTGCTCCTTCGCGAGACGCGACAGCTTGGCGATCGCCTCGTCCCACTTGTTCGCCGGGACGTGCGGATAGATGACGTCGGTGGCGACGACCTTGCCGGTCGCGTCGACGACGGCGACCTTCACGCCCGTGCGGAAACCGGGGTCGAGACCCAGCGTCGCGCGGGTGCCCGCGGGGGCGGCGAGGAGGAGGTCGCGGAGGTTGGCGGCGAACACGTTCACCGCCTCGTCCTCGGCGGCCGTGCGCAGGCGCAGCCGGATGTCGATGCCGAGGTGGACGAGGATGCGGGTGCGCCAGGCCCAGCGGACCGTGTCGAGGAGCCACTTGTCGGCGGGGCGGCCCCGCTCGGCGATCCCGAACCGTGAGGCGATGATCGGCTCGTACGAAGATGCCGCCGACGGGGCTGTACCCTCGGCCACCTCCTCCGGCTCCAGGACGAGATCGAGGACGTCCTCCTTCTCGCCGCGCAGCATCGCCAGGATGCGGTGCGAGGGCAGGGCCGTGAACGGCTCGGCGAAGTCGAAGTAGTCGGCGAACTTGGCGCCCGCCTCCTCCTTGCCGGTGCGCACCTTCGCGGCCAGCCGTCCGCGCGTCCACATCCGCTCGCGGACCTCGCCGATCAGGTCGGCGTCCTCCGAGAAGCGCTCGGTGAGGATCGCCCGCGCGCCGTCGAGGGCGGCCTGCGGGTCGGCGACGCCCTTGTCGGCGTCCACGAAGGCCGTGGCGGCGGCCAGCGGGTCCACCGACGGGTCGCCGAGCAGACCTTCGGCGAGCGGTTCGAGGCCGGCCTCCCGCGCGATCTGCGCCTTCGTACGCCGCTTCGGCTTGAACGGGAGGTAGATGTCCTCCAGCCGCGCCTTCGTCTCGGCGCCCCGGATGCGGGCCTCCAGCTCGGCCGTCAGCTTGCCCTGCTCGCGGACCGACTCCAGGACGGCCGTGCGCCGCTCCTCCAGTTCGCGCAGGTAGCGCAGGCGCTCTTCGAGCGTGCGCAGTTGCGCGTCGTCGAGCATCTCCGTCGCTTCCTTGCGGTAGCGGGCGATGAACGGCACCGTCGAGCCGCCGTCGAGCAGCTCCACGGCCGCTCTGACCTGCCGCTCCCGTACACCGAGCTCCTCGGCGATCCTGCCTTCGATGGACCCTGCTTCGGTCACGACCCGTACCGCCTTCTCCACGTCAGCTTGCGCCGCAATTGTGGCAGGTGCCACTGACAGCGGTGACCCGGCCGCGGAAAAGGCGCGGGAAATGGCGCGGGAAAGACACCGGAACCGGCGTGGCAGAAAAGGTGGGAAGAACGTCATTGCGGCCGTGCGAACGGCCGCGAAGAATCGGTGACATGGCAGCGCGCACCGTTCTCGTGGTCCTCTTCGACGGCGTCCAGAGCCTCGACGTCACCGGCCCGGTGGAGGTTTTCGCGGCGGCCGAAGGGTTCGTCCCCGGCAGCTACCGGATCGTCACGGCCACCCTGGACGGCGCTCCCGTACGCACCTCCAGCGGCTTCACCCTCGTCCCGGACACGGCCCTGTCCACCGCCCCCGTCCCCGACACCCTCCTGGTGCCCGGCGGGCAGGGCACCAGGGGTGACGCCCCCGAACTGGTCGACTGGCTCCGCCGGAATGCCCCGCACGCCCGCCGCATCGTGTCGGTCTGCACCGGCGCGATCCGCCTGGCGGAGGCCGGGCTCCTGGACGGCCGCCGCGCGACCACCCACTGGGGATACTGCGCGCAACTCGCCGAGGACCACCCGGAGATCGACGTCGACCCGGAGCCGATCTACGTCCGGGACGGCGCCGTCTCCACCTCTGCGGGCGTGACCTCGGGCATCGACCTCGCGCTCGCCCTCGTCGAGGAGGACCTCGGCCGGGACGTCGCCCTCGGGATCGCCCGCGTCCTCGTCGTCTTCCTGCGCCGCCCCGGCAACCAGGCCCAGTTCAGCGCCCAGTTGACGGCTCAGACGGCCCGGCGTGAACCGCTGAGGGAGGTCCAGCGCTGGATCTCCGAGCATCCGGCGGACGACCTCGCCGTCGATGCGCTGGCCGCTCGCGCGGCTCTGTCTCCCCGCCATTTCGCCCGCGCCTTCCGCGCCGAGACCGGCACCACCCCCGGCCGCTACGTCGACCGCGTCCGCCTGGAACACGCCCGCCGCCTCCTGGAGGACACCACCGACCCGGTCGACCGGATCTCCCGCGCGAGCGGCTACGGCACCCCCGAGGCGATGCGCCGCGCCTTCGTGAAAGCCCTCGGCGCACCCCCGGCGGAGTACCGCCGCCGCTTCCGCCCGACCCCGGCGGGCTGACGTCCGAACGCGCCGCCGACCGGGCCCACCTCACTCTTCACGCGCCCGGAACATCCCGAAATCCCCAGGAAGGGATCCCCCTCATGCAGATCGCCATCCTCCTCTTCGACGGCTTCACCGCCCTCGACGCGGTCGGCCCCTACGAACCCCTGGAGCACCTCCCGGGCGTGGAGGTCGTCTTCGTCGCCGAGGAAGCCGGTCCGGTCCGCGCGAACACCGGGCACCTCGCCATCACCGCCGACCGCACACTCGCCGAGGTCACCCGCCCCGACGTCGTCCTGGTCCCGGGAGGCCCCGGCCAGAGTGCGCAGATGGACAACGAGAACCTGCTGGAGTGGCTGGCCATGGCCGACGCGACCAGCACCTGGACGACGTCCGTGTGCACCGGCTCCCTGCTGCTGGCCGCCGCGGGCCTCCTGGAGGGCCGCCGGGCGACCACCCACTGGCTGGGACTCGACCTGCTGAAGACCTTCGGCGCCGAACCCGTCGACGAGCGGGTCGTGTTCGACGGCAAGTACGTCACCGCCGCCGGCGTCTCCTCCGGCATCGACATGGGCCTCACCCTGCTCGGCCGCATCGCCGGCGACGAACAGGCACAACAGGCCCAGCTGATCCTGGAGTACGCCCCCGAACCCCCCTACGACGCCGGCTCCCCGCACACCGCGCCGGCCCACCTGGTCGACAAGCTCAGGAAACTCTCCCGCCACACACAGGCGGGCTGACTCACGCCGGCCAGCCGAACCGCGGCGCCCTCCGCTCCAGGAACGCGGTGATGCCCTCCGCGGTCTCGGCGCTCCCGCGTTCCTCCCGCTCCCAGTACGCCTCCCGGTCGGTGCGGCCGTCCGCGAACTCCTTCGCGGCGGTCTGGGTGAGGCGGGAGCGGGAGAGCAGGACGCGGGTGAACTCCTCGACGCGCTTGCCGAGTTCCCCTTCGGGGAGCACCTCGTCGACGAACCCGGTGCGCAGCGCGCGCTCCGTGCCGATCAGTTCCCCGGAGAACAGCAGCCACTTCGCGGTCGACGGCCCCACGAGGGACACCAGCCGCCGGGTGGAGGACGCCGGATAGACGAGCCCGAGCTTCGCGGGCGTCACCCCGAACCACGACCCCTCCTCGGCGAACCGCAGATCACAGGCCCCCGCCAACTGCGCCCCGCCGCCCACACAGTGCCCCCGGACGGCGGCCAGCGTCGGCCGGGGGAACGCGGCGAGGGCCTCCTCCGCCCGCACCGCCAGCTCCCGCGCCTCGGCGGCCGACCCCCGCATCTCGGAGATGTCGGCGCCCGCGCAGAACGTGCCGCCCTCCCCGGTCAGTATCAGCGCCCCCACGCGCGCGTCGTCCGCCAGCGATGTCAGCAGCGGCGGCAGCGCACGCCACATGTCCAGCGTCATGGCGTTGCGCCGCGCGGGATGGGCGATGACGACGGTGGCGACCGAATCGGCCACCCGGTGGGACAGTCGGGGCTCCATGAAAGGCGATGCTAACCGCCGTCGGTAAGGACGTTTTCGGGCAACCGTGTGGTCAACGAACCGATCGCATACGGAAACCGGCCTCCCCAGGGACGCGCGAAACGATCAATATCGATCTCTTTGTGATCAGTCAACCGGAGTGGACGGCGCCGTTACCAACACTCGACGTGTGGTGACAACCGAGTACCAAGGCGGCGACCGGACAATGGACGACCACGGGCGCGGGCCCGACCCACGCCCGGAGGGCGACAGCACGACCGAGGGGGCGGGCGGCCCGCTGCCGTACGAGGGGGTCTGGCGGTTCACCGCCCCCGCCGTGGACGCCTCGGTCCCGCAGGCGCGGCGTGCCGTGCGGGACCTGCTGCACCGGCAGGGGGTGCCCGTCGTGGACGACGTCGTCGACGGACTGCTGCTCATCGTGTCGGAGCTGGTGACGAACGCGGTGAAACACGCGGCGCTGCTGTCGCCGACCCTCGCGGTGGAGGTGGCCGTCGGCGCGGAATGGGTGCGGGTGTCCGTCGAGGACAACCACCCCTACCGCCCGACCGCCCTGGAGAACCCCCACAGCCCGACCGGCGGCCGGGGACTGCTGCTCGTGCGGGAGGTCACCCGGGAGGCGGGCGGGGTGTGCGACGTCGAGCACACGACGACGGGCGGCAAGGTCATCTGGGCGGCGCTCCCGCTGAAACCTTTGCGCGCGGGCTGACCGGCCTGTTCATGAGCGGCGCCGGACCCGCCGGGGCCTCACCAGCCCGCCGTGTCGCCCGTCAGCTCGCGGACGGCCGGGCGGGCGGCGTCCAGGACCGTCATGAACCAGGCGGAGAACGTGTCCTTCGCGTGCCGCTCGGCGAGTTCGCCGGGCGTCACGAAGGCCGTGTCGCCGACCTCTTCCGGGTCCGGCCGCAGCGGGGACTGCACGAGGCCCACGAAGAGGTGGTTGAACTCCTGCTCCACCAGCCCGGACGCCGGGTCCGGGTGGTTGTAGCGGACCGTCCCCGCCTCCGCCATCAGCGACGGCGAGACCCCCAGCTCCTCGAACGTCCGCCGGGCCGCCGCCGCGAACGGGGCCTCACCGGGGTAGGGGTGGCCGCAGCAGGTGTTGGACCACACGCCGGGGGAGTGGTACTTGCCCAGAGCGCGCCGCTGGAGCAGGAGACGGCCCTGTTCGTCGAAGAGGAACACCGAGAACGCCCGGTGCAACTGCCCCGGCGCCTGGTGCGCCGTCAGCTTCTCGGCCGTGCCGATCGTGACGCCGTCCTCGTCGACCAGTTCCAGCAGAATCGGGTCCGCGGTGCCGTTCGGTGAGCTGTGCGTCGTGGTGGCAGGTGTGATCGGCATACCCATCCTTAGCATCGGTCCTCGCGCCCCCAGTCTGCCGTACACGTCCGGCTCTCCCGGCGCTCGGCCGTGCCGGGAGCGGGGCCCGAGGGGTGATCTTGCCCGCCTCGGACGCCCCGGAACCGCCCCTGCCGGGCTCGGGGGCGACAAGCAACCCGGACGAGTGGCCCGTCACGAGCGCGGCCGAACATCTGATCGTCACACCGCCGGGCTCGTCCCCCTCAGTGGCAGAGCCCCGCCTCGTGCTCCGCGTGCCCGCTCGGCTCCAGCTGGAACGTGCAGTGCTCGACGTCGAAGTGGTGCCCCAGGCACCCCTGGAGGTCGTGCAGGAGCTTCTCGTGACCGACCGCGTCGAGGGTCTCGGAACGGACCACGACGTGCGCGGAGAGCACCGGCAGCCCGGAGGTGATGGTCCACGCGTGCAGGTCGTGGACGTCCTCCACGCCGTCCAGCGCGAGGATGTGGCTGCGGACCTCCGCCATGTCGACGTCCTTCGGCGCGGACTCCAGGAGCACGTCCAGCGTCTCCCGCAGCAGCTTCAGCGTCCTCGGGACGATCATCAGGCCGATCACCAGCGACGCGATCGGGTCGGCGGCCTGCCAGCCCGTCGTCAGGATCACCGCGGCCGACACCAGCACCGTCACCGACCCCAGCGTGTCCGCGACGACCTCCAGGAACGCGCCCCGCACGTTCAGGCTCTCCTTTTGGCCGCGCATCAGGAGCGTGAGGGAGATCATGTTCGCGACCAGGCCGATCGCGCCGTACACGACCATCAGGCCGCCCTCGGTCGGCGCCGGCGTGAAGAACCGCTGCACCGCCTCGTACAGCACGTACCCGCCGACCCCGAGCAGCAGCAGACAGTTCGCGAGCGCCGCGAGGATCTCCGCGCGGGCCAGCCCGAACGTGCGGTGCGTACTGGGCGGACGGCCCGCGAAGCGGATCGCCAGCAGCGCCATCCCGAGCCCCACGGCGTCCGTCGCCATGTGCGCGGCGTCCGCGACCAGCGCCAGCGAGTCCGCGGTGATCCCGCCGACGATCTGGACGACCATCACGCCCAGGGTGATGCCGAGCGCGATCCGCAGCCGCCCCGCGTAGGCGGCGGTCACCGTCCCCGCCGCCGGCGCGTGGCTGTGCCCGTGGTCGTGTCCAGCCCCCATGAGAAACACCCTCCCTAGTGGTCGTCCGGCCCACAGTGAACTACGGGTGGGGGGTATCCGGCAACGCGGCACTGAACACCGTTGTCATGTGCTCTGACCTGCGCAAACGAACGGCAGGTCAGAAAGCCGGACGCCCGCGCCGGAGCCCCGGCGGCGCAGGCCGTCCCCACGGTTTGTCCCAAGTCCCCTTGATCACCGATGATGATCCGGACCGCGGCCGGTGTGGACGGTCTTGAGCAAGGTTGAACGGGCAGTGAACGGGAGCCTTCCGGTATCCGATAGCCTCTGCCGTCATATCGCCCGCCCGGAGTCGGGGACGGGGCATACGCCATTTACGGCCGGGACGCACCGGCTCTCAGGGAGTGAGTTCGGTTGTCGACCGCCATCCTCACCGGCTCTCCGGTCCCCGGATCGTCGATCGAGGCGGACCTGAGGTCCCTGGGGTTCGAGGTGAAGGCCGTCGCGGGCGCCGCCGAGGCGGAACGGGCGATCGCCGAGACCCCCTGCGGTGAACGCGTCGCCCTGGTCGACGCCCGGTTCGTGGGCCACGTCCACGCGCTGCGCCTCGGCCTCACCGACCCCCGCTTCCCGCTCGCCGCCGTCCCCGGCGCCGTCACCGCGCGGCCC